>NZ_JBEORW010000038.1:0-79390 GCF_040302565.1 Streptomyces sp. NPDC097981 | reverse complement strand
CCCGGACCACGCACACGAGGCGTGTCACCGGACGCGGAGCGAACGCGGGCGACCAGGACATCCAAAACCGTTCGGGATGCCCGCAGCGACCAGGAGTGGGGCCAAGACCCACTCCTGCTCACTGATTAGGAACGGTTTCAGGAACGCCCAGAGTTCCGGGTTCTCGGCGGAGGCCATCGACAACCAGGCGATGCAGTCCTCCAGATCGACGGAGGTCACCTCGGCCGTGATCTTCTGGCCGGCCTGCAGAGCCCTGGCCGGGTATGGCCGCTAGGACACCTCCAAGGGCCCGACCATCCCGAGCGGGCGCGCGGGGAAACCGGCCAGGGTCACCACAACCCCTCGCGATCTTGTGACCTCTGCCGCTGTCCCGTGGCGGAGGTGACCGACGCGGATCGATGCCAAGAACTCCCTTGCAGCCTGATCGTCCAACTCGGCGCCCATGCCGCCCAGCCTTTCACGAGGGCCGTGAACCGACCCCGACTTTTGTCCGCGGACAAAAGTCGGGGCCCACCGGTCGCTGACGAGACTGCGCATATGGCCGGGGTTAGGGTGTCCGTCGAACTAGTCGTGGGGGATTTCATGGACACCGACATCAAGACGGAGAGCTCCTCTTCCGCCACGCTGTCCGGCGGCGCGCAGGACCGCACGGTCACGCCCGGCATGGTGGTCACGGCGCTGCTCGTTCCGGTCGTGGCCGTTCTCGGTGCGGTCACCTCGCTGCGCGTCGAGGACATCGACATGGACTGGGTACACCGGCAGCAGGCGGCCTGTCGGCACATGCCGTTCCCGAAGATGGAGTACGTCGTCGCATGGTCGGGACCGGTCCTCGGCCTGTCGGCCATGGCCGTCTGCGTACTCCTCGCCCGGTGGACCCGCCGCCGCTGGGGCCTGCGGCTCTGGGACACCTGGCCCGGGCTCTTGGCCTTCGTCTGCGCCGTGCTCAACGTCCTGGCGATTCTGTTGGAGCTGTTCATGCTGTGGGCCACGTACAACCCCGACGCGTCCGGGCCGATCCTCGGTGACTGCGGTTAGGTTCCGTTTTCCTGAACTCGTGGTGAAACGAGGCAGCGGCCGCCCTCCCGGCTTCGGGAAGGCGGCCGCTGCGTGGGTTCCGGTGGTCCCTGCTACGGGGCGGGGACAGGGAGAGGGGCTGTGCCGAGGGTGGGGATGGTCCAGCGCTGGGCGGGGCTGCTGTTGCAGTCGAACAGCCAGAGCGGGGTTCCGGGACGGGTGTCGAAGTTGCCGAGGTCGACGCAGCGGCCGGAGACCAGGTTGTAGATGCTGCCGTCGGCTCGGGGAAGGAACCGTTGGCTCGGGGCGAAGCTGTCGCAGGTGCGGAGTTCGATGACCGTCGTGTTCGCGGTGCCGGCGTTCGCCGCGTTGAGGCACTTGCCGCTGGTGCGGATGGTCCCGTCGCCTCGGATCTGGAACTTCTGGGCGTCGCTGCCGTTGCAGGCGGCGATCTGGATCTTGTTGCCTTCGTCGGAGCGGTTGAAGTCGTTGTCGACGCAGTTCGCGGCCGAGGTTGTCAGGGTGATGGGGCTGGAAGCGTCCGGGGCGGTGGGGGTGGCGGCGTAGGGGTAGACGGCGAAGTTGCTGATCCCGCCGGTGAGGCTTTCCTGGTTGACTCCGTTGGCCTTGTACCGGCCGAGAACGAGGGGGCCGCTGGGGGCCGGGCTTGTGGAGGCCCGGTGCTGGCCGCTGCCGGCGAGGACGCCGTCGACGTAGAGGCTCATGAGGCCGGTGTCCGCGTTGTAGACGGCTGTCAGGCGGGTCCACGTGTCCGGAGTGAACCGGGCCGCGTCATTCATGGTGTTGGTGAAGTCGAACGGCCATCCGTCGGCATCGGCATGGGCCAAGGCGAAGCGCCAGTGCGAGGAGTCGGCGTACAGGATGAAGGAGCTGGTCCGATTGCCGTCCTGGCTGGCGATGAGGTTTCCCTTGAGGCCAGGCTTTGCCCAGGTGCTGATGGTGAAGCTGTTCCTGGTGTCGACGGCCGAACGGGCGGCTGTGATGGTCGCCTGCGATTCCGAGCCCTTGAACGCCGCGTAACCGGTGGTGCGGCCACCGATGCTGTCGGGCGAGAAAGTGACACCGACCGTGGCGGCGGGGTTGGCGCCGACCGCATCCGGGGTGGTGGAGCCGTCCTGCCCGGTCAGCTTCCACTGCGCGGTCGGCATGCTGAGGTTGCCCAGTGCGACGGAGGCCGTGCCGATACCGGTCACGGTCGGATAGGCGGGGGTCGTGCCGTCAGTCACGGTGCCGACGCCCTTGAAGGCCACGAGCTGCTGATTGGTGTCGACAGCCCACAGGTCGGGGATGCCGTCCCCATCCAGGTCGCCGTTGGAACCGACCCGCGGATAGGCCTTCGGTTCGACCTTTCCGGAGATCAGGCCTGCGGCAGGGTCGGAGAAGTCCGACAGGTCGGGTGACTGCGCGGTGCCCTTCACGGTGAAGGCGTGCAGTGTGCCGTCGGTCTTGGACCGGGCCCAAAGGGTGGGGAGGTTGGTTCCCTGGGCGCGGCCGGGTGTGATCAGCTCGTAGCCGTCCCAGCGGCTGTCGTTGGACGAGAGAAGGACTGCCTGGGAGCCGAGCTTGTTGGTGGTTCCGGCGACAGCCAGCCACAGCCGTCCGTTCTCGACGAACAGCAGAGAGGTCCGCGGCAGGACGTTCGGGTCGGTGCCGGAGTCACCCGTGATGGAGCCGAAGGCGGCAATCTGGGTGACCTTGGACCAGTCGGAGCCGTAGTTGTGGACCGCGCAGTCGAGGACGGCGTAGGCCCGTGTGACGCACCCGGTCGGCTTGTTCACGGTGATGACGTCCTGGCTGTCGAACTGGCCGGAAATGCCATCGTTGCGGTACACCGAAAGCAGCGGGTCCGAAACACCGTGGGCGAACAAGTCGTCCACCGTCTTGGAACCGAGGCTGCCGCGGTGGCTGATCTGGGTGGTGCTCCAGCCGTTGCCTCCGGGGGCCGAGACAACGCCCGCCTTGGGCGCTGCGGCCGGATCGGCGCCGCCGCCTACCAGGCGCAGCGCACCGGCGGAGTCGGGCAGGAGGATGTCGGCCTTCTTGTCGCCGGTGAGGTCACCGAAGATCGGGACGGGGCTGTTCGGGTTGGACGGGGCGTAGAAGCCGTACGCGACGGGCTGGGACAGGTTGCCGGCGTTGTCCTGGGTCTGCAGGTAGACGTGGTTGGTACCCCAGCTCTGTGGGGTGATCTTGACGGTGGCCTTGCCGTCGGTGAGCTTGACGATGCCGGTTTCGGTGTCGGTGCACTTCCAGTTGCCGGCCGCGGCCTTGACCGGGTCCGTGGTCCAGCGCGCGCAGGCCAGGCCGGAGGTGCGGCCGCCGCCGGCCGGTGCGGGATCGGTGCCGGTGAGGGTGAAGGTACCCTCCTCGCCCGCCTTCTTGGGGTGGGCGTCGATGGTGCCGGAGGCCGGGAAGTCGGTGGAGGTCACCGCGGCGGTGGGCGGCGTGCGGTCGACGCGCAGGAAGCACCATTCCGTGGCCGCGCTGGTCAGGGTGCCGTCCGTGGTGCGTGCCGCCCAGCCGTACTGGTGTCCGTCGGTCAGTGTGCCGATGTCGACGGTCGCGTCCCCGTAGTCGCCGTTCCAGCCGGTCTGGGCGTACTCGGTCTTGCCGGTGTCGTCGTCCCAGTACTGGAAGGTCGTCTGGAGCTGGCGCTTGGTGGCCGAGTACGTGGCGGTGGTGAGGGTGATGTTGTTGTTGGCGCCGACCCAGCCCGGGTTGTCCCAGGGGTTCGCCGTGCCGGGCGTACGGCAGTCGGCGTACGAGGCGGTGCCGGCGAAGCCGGGGGTGGGGCGGGTGCGGGGCCACCAGACGGTGGGGGTGATGTCGTACTCGACGGTGATGTGCGGGGTGTTCTCGTACCGCTGCCGGTAGTACTTGTTGTATTCGTCGTCGGGGGCGAGGCCGACGGTAATGGTGGGCCACTGGTACCGGGCGGCGTTCTTCACCAGGTCCGTGACGTTGAAGTCGATCTGGCCGGTGCCGGACATGCTGGTGTGTCCGACCTGGCCGCAGCCCTGCATGGTGGAGCCGGTGCCGCAGGGCTGCCGGCTCCAGCTGGTCGGGTTGCCTATGGCGTTGGTGGAGTACAGGCCCATCGGTGTGGCGGTGCTGGGGCTGGACGAGGAGATCACGGTCGCGGAGAACGTCGCGTTGACGATCTCGGTGTTGTACAGCCGGGAGTCGATGCCGATCTGGAAGTAGGCGCGGGTGCGGCCGATTCCGGTGCAGGGCGGGTTGCCGACGTTGTAGCCGCAGTAGCCAGTGGCCGGCTTGTCCTGGCCGTACTCGGTGCCGTTGAACTCGTTGGTGTCCGGGTAGGCCTCCTGGACCTGGGCCCAGGCCTGGTTGGCGTTGTCGAGGACCGGGTTGAAGCCCGGGTCGATGTACCAGGGGCCGGTGCCCTTGCCCAGCAGCTCGGGATCGGGGACGAGTTCGATGCCCTTGGAGTCGGCGGTCGTCCTGACCGGTTTCACGGCGGCGCCCGCGCCAGGGCCGTCCGCGGTCGAGGCCGCAGGCGGATCTTCCGCGGCCGGGGCGGATCGCGGGGCGTCGGCGCCGGCCGACTTGCTCAGGCGGGCGGTGGCGGCCGGGGCCGGTGCGGCGCCCGCCGAGTCCCACATGAAGGAGGTGGGGCCGGTGAAGCGGGTCCTGCCCTGGGCGTCCTTGATGTCGAGGTTGCCGGCGGTGTCGCTGTTGACCGTGAGGCCATCCGCCTCGACATCCAGCCGAAGTTTCCTGACCGCGGGGTTCGCCGCGGCCTGTGCGGTACGGACAGTCAGGACCTGGCTCCAGCCGCCCTGCCGGTCGGCGGTCAGCCGCAGGTCCACGTCCGGCAGGACGTTGGAGTAGAGGGCACTGTCCCCGATGAGCGTGGGCTTGGGGAGCGTGAAAGGAGCCTTGAAGGACAGTTTCCTGCCGTCGGCGGTGGCCATCGCGACC
Organism: Streptomyces sp. NPDC097981; assembly: GCF_040302565.1. Classification (NCBI taxonomy): domain Bacteria; kingdom Bacillati; phylum Actinomycetota; class Actinomycetes; order Kitasatosporales; family Streptomycetaceae; genus Streptomyces; species Streptomyces sp. NPDC097981. The sequence continues at coordinate 74,413 of NZ_JBEORW010000038.1, read as the reverse complement.
ATGGGGCCGGGGCCGCCGCCGGAGAAGCTGAGCTTCGAGGAGACCGCGGCCGGGACGACGGCGCCGTCCGGGGCGGTGTGGAGCGTGGCATCGAGCGCGCGCCACTGCCCGTCGGCGCCTTTGAGCCGTTCCGGTACGGGGGTGGCATCGGTGGTGAGGGTGCCGCTCGGATTGGCGAAAGTCTGTGTGCCTGCCGTGGTCAGATCGGCGATGGCCACCCGCTTCCCACTGCTCTTGGCCTGCGCGAGGGCCTTGGTGACGGCCGTCTCCTGTGCGCTCGGAGCAGGTTTGGGCGGCGGTGCGGGCCAAGCGGTCTGCCCTGGTCCATGGCCGCGAGTGCCCGCGTCGGCGGCGGCGGGCAGAGCCGAGATCAGGCCGGCTCCGAGAGAAAGCGCGGCGGCTCCGGCGACAGGCAGCATCGAGACGCGCAGCGCCCGCCCACTGCGGCCCCCCGGCCTTGGTATCCGCAATGCAGGAAATAACGGCCTCACGTGTTGAGCCCCCCTGAGCTGTGAGACGGACAGAAGTCAGCGGCACGATTCCTTCACGTCTGCAATTTTGTCAACGGCTTATGACGTGTCGACGCCCGGTTTGGGTGGTGAACTCCCAAGGTGTGCCGTGCGTGACATGAGTCACGTGAGGGGAATGTGAGCGTCCGGTGATAAATCGAACGGATGCTTCGTAGAGTGCGTTTGCTCCGGGCCCTGTCGGTCCGTTCTTCGTACTCTTCTGTGTCCTGTGGGGGGATTCGTTTGTTCGACAGAGGTGGTTTCGCCGTGCGCTCGCGCACTCGGCGATCACGGGTCGCGGTCGTCGCGGCGTTCGCAGTACTCTTCTCCGGCCTGGGCCTTCCTGTGGTCGAGGCCGCGGATAAGCCGCCCAAGGTGTGGGTTCCGCCCAATACGCCGCTGCCGGACGCGAAACCGGTCAAGGGGGTGGATGCGAAACCCTCAGCGAAAAAGGCGCCACCACCTGGCCGAAAATGGGCCACGGAATCGAACGGTAAGTTACCTTCGGGTGCAGCGACCGTCGTCTTGGATCCCAAGAGTGCGGCCCGTAGTGCCACCGGGCCCGGAGCAGTTCGTGCCGGAGAGCTCCCTGTCTGGGTTGCGCCTGTAAATGGCGCGAATCGCTCGGTGAATCTGTCTTCTCTCGCCCTTGACGGTCCGGGCGGCAATTCCGGCGAGGACAGCACGTTACGGGTCGAGGTGAAGGACGCCGCGAAAACCCGTGCCGCCGGAGTCAGCGGCGCGCTCGTCGCCCTGAGCGGTGCCACGGGCGCCGGGCCGTCGGGCAAGGTCGAGGTCGGTCTCGACGTATCGGCGTGGGCGAAGGCCGGCGGTGCCAACTGGGCCGACCGCGCCCGGCTGGTGCAGCTGCCCACCTGTGCGCTGACCACCCCCGGCGCCGCCGGCTGCACGACCCGTACGCCCCTCGCCTCGCACCGGGACGCCTCCGGGCGCCTGGTCGCGGAGGTGGACGTACCCAAGATCCCCGCTGCCTTCACCCGAGCCCCGAAGACGGAGCCCGGCGGCGCCAAGTCGGCATCGCCGTCGGCCCCGCAGATGCTGGCCGCCAGGGACGTGGCGATAGCGGTCGAGACGGGCCCGCAGGGTGCGAGCGGCGACTTCACGGCCACCCCGCTGCAGCCGTCCGCTTCCTGGCAGGCCGGGGCCAACGCCGCGAACTTCACCTACGGCTACACCGTCGAGGTGCCCAACGGCATCGCCGGTGCGGGCCCGGGCATCTCGCTCGGCTACGACTCGTCCTCCGTCGACGGCCGCACCGCTTCGACGAACGCTCAGGCGGGCCGGTTCGGCGAGGGCTGGGACTGGAGCCCCGGTGCGATCTCGCGCTCGTACAAGGGGTGCAAGGACGCCGGTATCAAGGACTCGGGCGACGAGTGCTGGGCCGGCGACATCGTCTCGCTGAACTTGGCGGGCCACTCCGGACAAATCGTCCGGGACGACACCACGTGCGTGTACCGCCTCCAGGGCGACGACGGCACGAAGATCGAGCGCCTGACCGGTCAGCGCAACGCCGCCTGGAACGGCGAGGCCTTCAAGGTCACCACGACCGACGGCACGCAGTACTACTTCGGCTCCAACCGCCTCCCCGGCGGTGACGGCACCGACCCCGAGGCCAAGTCGGTCTCCACGGTCCCCGTCTACTTCAACAGCGGCCAGGACAAGTGCCTCGGCGCGCAGACCCCCGCCAACGGCTCGTGGCAGCAGCTGGGCTGGGAATGGAACCTCGACTACGTCGTGGACCCGCACCAGAACCTGATCTCCTACCGCTACGAGCAGGAGGACAACCACTACGGGCGCGGCGGCGGCCAGAACAACGGCACCGGCACCCCGACCAAGTACCAGCGCGGCAGCTACCCCACCTGGATCGGCTACGGCCAGCGCCTGCCCGAGCAGATCGCGGCCAAGGGAGCGGCCAAGCCTGCAGCCCAGGTGTGGCTGCGCAGCACGGAGCGATGCTTCCCCGACGGTGCCCCTGCCTGTGACCCGGCCCAGCGCACCAAGGCCAACGCCAAGTCCTGGCCCGACACGCCCGTCGACCAGGAATGTGCCGCCACCGGCCAGTGCCTGAACCTGTCGCCCACCTACTTCTCCTCCAAGCGCATCAAGCAGATCGACACCGAGGTCCTGGCCGGTTCGGACTACCGCCGGGTCGACTCGTACGTCCTCAACCAGTCGTTCCAGGACCCGGGCGACGGCACCTCCCCGATCCTCTGGCTCGACTCGATCGTGCGCAAGGCGTCCAACGGGCAGCCCGAGAAGGCGCTGCCCGCGGTGACGTTCGAGCCGCTGCAGATCCCCAACCGCGTCGACGGCATCGTCAAGCGCCCGGACGGCACGGAGGCCTCGGCCCCCCGCTACTACCGTCCCCGCATCCAGAAGATCACCACCGAGACCGGCGGCCTGATCAACGTCGTCTACAAGGCCCCGGAGTGCTCCCGGGTCAAGGGCACCATGCCGCCCTCCGAGGACGGCAACACCATGGCCTGCATGCCGGTCAAGTGGTACCTGCCCAAGCAGTCCTACCCGGACCCGGTCAACGACTGGTTCAACAAGATCGTCGTCCAGTCCGTCACCCAGCAGGACATGGTCGCCGGCCAGGTCACCACCGTGACCGGCTACGAGTACGGCGGCGGCATCGCCTGGCACCGCAACGACTCGGAGTTCGCCGACCCCAAGACCCGTACGTGGGACCAGTTCCGCGGCTTCGCCACCGTCACCACCCGCACCGGCACCGGCAACGCGGCCGAGGCCCCGCGCACCAAGAGCGTGGCCACGTACCTGCGCGGCATGGACGGCGACGTCCTCGCCAACGGCTCCAAGCGCAGCGTCACCGTCCCCGACGCGCAGGGCGGCACCATCAAGGACGAGAACCTCTTGTCCGGACGGGTCCGCCAGACCGAGACGTACGACCGCGACGGCGGAACCGTGGTGGCGGACGAGGTCACCACCCCCTGGCTCGGCAAGAAGGACACCGCGACCCGCGCCCAGTCGGGGGACCTGCCCGCCATCACCGCGCGCGCCCAGAACACGGCCAAGGTCACCACCCGCGCGAAGCTGGCAGACGGTACCTGGCGCATCGGCGAGCGGACCTCCGAGTACGACGACACCCTCCTCTCGCGCCCGACCAAGGTCGACGACAAGAGTGACCTGTCCCGTCCCGACCAGCGTCTGTGTACGACGTTCGACTACGCCGCCGGCCCGGGCGGCGCCCTCACCCAGCTGGCCTCCCGCACGCTGGTCGTCTCGGGCGCGTGCGGGCAGACCCCCACGGCCGCGAACACCGTCGGCGACACCCTGGCCGCCTTCGACAACCTGCCCGCCGGACAGGCCGGCGCCACCGGGGACCAGACCGGCACCTCGGTCCTGGAGAAGTACGACGACGCGGGCAAGGCGGTCCACCGCCTCAACTCCACCTCGACGTACGACGCGTACGGCCGGGTCACGAGCAACACCAACAAGACCCGCAAGGACGCCGACCACCCCGACGGAGCGGTGACCACGACGGAGTACAAGCCGGCAACCGGCGCCCTGCCCACCGAGGTCACCCACACCAACCCGCTCGGCTGGAAGACGGTCACGACCCTCGACATCGGCCGCTCGCTGCCGCTGAAGACGACGGACGAGAACAAGCACGTCGCCGAACGCGAGTACGACTCCTTCGGACGCGTCACCTCCATCTGGCAGCCGGGCCAGGAGCGGGCGAACGGCGCCCTGCCCGTGCGCAAGTACGCGTACGCGATGAACGGCATCAACGCGCCGTCCAGTGTCCTGAGCCAGGCGCTCATGGGCAACAAGTTGACCTATACGACGAGCTACACGATCTACGACGGCCTCGGACGCGTCCGTCAGACGCAGGCGAACACGAAGTCAGGTCCTCGTGGCCGCCTGATCACCGATGCGCTTTTCGACTCCCACGGCCGCCAGGTCAAGACCAGTGGCCAGTACTACAACGACGAGGGCACCCCGTCGGGCGCCCTGTTCCTGCCCAACGGCGGAGTCAACCCCGATAGCAAGATTCCCGCCCAGACCGTCTCCGTCTTCGACGGACTGGGCCGGACCACAGCCTCCGTCTTCCAGTCGTACGGCGTCGAGCAGTGGCGCTCGAAGAAGGAATACCCCGGCGCCGATGAGACGCGCACCATCCCGCCGAACGGCGGATATGCGACCGCGACCATCACCAACGGCACCACCTCGCTCCTGCGCCAGTACAAGGGCAACACCCCCACCGGCCCGTACGACGAGACGACGTACGAGACGAACACGCAGGGCCAGGAGCTGCGGCGCAAGGACTCCGCGGGCAACGAGTGGACCTTCGCCTACGACCTCCTGGGCCGGGTGGTGAAGACCACCGACCCTGACTCCGGTACCAGCACCACGGTCTACGACGACAGCAAGAACCTCACCACCGTCACCGACGGCAGGAACAAGAGCGCCACCACCGTCACCGACCTTCTCGGCCGCGCCCTCGCCACCTACGAGGGCAAGACCGTCGATCCGGCCAAGCAGGTGAGCGGCTTCACCTATGACAGCAAGGCCCTGGGCAAACCCGCCACGACCACGCGCTACGTCGGCGGAGCCGGCGGCAGCGCCTACGTCTCCGAAGTCACCGGCTACGACGGCGGCTACCGCCCCCTCGGCACCAAAACCACGATCCCGGCTGCCGAGAAGGCGCTGGCCGGTGTCTACGAGACCAAGAACACCTATGACGCATACGGTCAGCTGACCCAGTCGGATCTGCCTGCCATCCCCAAGGCAGGGCTCGGCGTCGAGACCCTGTACATCGGCACGGACGGGTCCGGAAACCTGTCCTCGCTCGACAGCGACATCGCGGGGACCCCGACTCCCTATGTCGTGGCCATGCTCTTCGACCCGTACGGGCGGGCGATACGGACCACCGTCGGCGAGTCGGGTCGGCAGATCGTCTCGACTGTGGACCACGACATTGCGACCGGTCGCCCCATCCGCTCCACTCTCGACAAGCAGACTGCTCAGAGGGCCAGCGTCGACGTCGTCGACTACACCTACAACCAGGTCGGCCAGCTGACCTCGGTCGGCAACACGCAGGACGGTGCGCAGCGCGACCTGCAGTGCTTCACCCACGACTACCTGGGCCGGCTGACCCAGGCCTGGACCGACACCGGCACCCAGACCACGGCGCCCCAGCCCAGCGTCCCGGGCATCGGCGGCTGCACCAACGCCGGCGGTCCGGCCGTGGACGGCACCGGCAAGCCCAGCGTGGGCGGCCCCGCTCCGTATTGGCAGCAGTACGAGTACGACCTCCTCGGCAACCGCACCAAGCTGGTCAAGAAGGACGTCACCGGCAACGCGGCCAAGGACACCACGGTCACGCAGACCTTCGGCGGCCGACAGAACAGCCCCTCCACCGACCCGAAGACCGGTGGCGGCACGGGCGGCCCGCACGCGCTGATGACCACCACGGAAACCGGCCCGTCCGGTACCAAGGCCACCTCGTACACGTACGACGCGGCCGGCAATACCGCCTCCATCACCAGCACGCCCGGAACCAAGACCCTGACCTGGAACGACCAGGGTAAACTCGACAAGATCACCGGCACCGGTGAGAGCGCCGGCACCAGCTACCTGTACGACACGGGCGGCAACCAGCTCATCCGCCGTGACCCGAACAGCACCACGCTCAACCTCGGCACCGACCAGATCACCCTGGACACCGCCACCGGGAAGGTCTCCAACACCCGCACCTACGCGGCCCCCGGCGGCCTGTCCATCACCCGCACCACCACCGGCGGGACGTCCACGCTCAGCTACCAGAGCTCCGACCACCACGGCACGGGCGGCGTCCAGTTCAGCGCCACCGACCTCGCCCAGGTCCGCCGCTCCTCCGACCCCTTCGGCAACGAACGCGGCACCCAGCCCGCCCCGGGCAGCTGGGCCGGCGACAAGGGCTTCATCGGCGGCACCAAGGAGAAGGCCACCGGCCTCACCCTGCTGGGTGCCCGCGAATACGACCCCGCCACAGGCCGCTTCATCAGCCCCGACCCGATCCTCGACCCCGGCGATCCGCAGCAGTGGAACGCGTACGCGTACTCCAACAACGACCCGATCAACAAGTCGGACCCCAGCGGCCTCGCGTACAAGTGCGAGCAGGGGGAGTGCGGCGGAAGCTCCTACATCAAGACGCAGACGCTCTCCGACCACAAGGCGACCCGCACCCCCGATCCCGAGGACGGTTTCGAGACCGCCACGAAGCAGCTCCACAAGGCCAAGCAGAGGCGAGACCACCTCATCAGCGAGGTCGTCGACCTCATCGGCGACCTGATCGGCTACAACGACGCCCGCGACTGCTTCACCAAGGGCGACGTGATGGCCTGCATCAACACGGCCCTGGGCGCCGTCCCGTGGGGCAAGCTCGCCAAGGCCATCAAGGTCGGCATCAAGGCCTTCAAGATCTACAAGGAGGTGACCAAGGCCTACGACGCCGTCCACGAAGCCGAACGCGGCGTCTCGCGCGCGGCAGCCGCCATGACCCGAGCCAAGACGGCTGCCAAGGAAGCCCGCGAAGCGGAGGCGAAAGCAGTCGAGTCCGGGGCCGAGAAAGCCGGCAAGGAAAGCGCCACCGACAGCGCGGGCACGGAGGCGAAAACCACCCGGGAGACATCAAACGCCGAGTCGGGCGCCGACTCCGTCGAATCCCACAGCAGCGGCGGCGCGGACGTAGAAGCGGGTACGGCTTGCAAGCTCAACAGCTTCCCCACCGGCACCCGAGTCCAGATGGCCGACGGCTCGACCAAGGAGATCCAGGACGTCCGCGTCGGTGACACCGTCCTGGCCACGGACCCGCAGACCGGCGAGACCCGTCCCCAGCAGGTGGCGGCCACCATCACCACGCCGGACGACAAGGACTTCACCGACCTCACCCTCACCGACGAGTCCAACCCCCGCGCACCGCCCGTCCAGCTCACCTCCACCCTCCACCACCCGCACTGGAACGAGACCCGCCACCAGTGGGTCGACGCGGGCGAATTCACCCCGGGCGAGCAACTCCGCCGCCCCGACGGCACCACCCTGACGGTCCAGACCAAGCGCAACTACCCCTACGCAATCACCACGCACAACCTGACCGTCAACGACTTCCACACGTACTATGTGCTGGCCGGGGCCACGCCGGTCCTGGTACACAATTGCGGTGGTGGCGGCTTCAAGAATCCCGTTTCCCCGGATGAGATAACGGAGCTGAATCGCGACTTTGGCGGGATGGTCGCTGAGCGCGGATCTCCCGAGAACATAATGGCCAACGCAAGTCGCTATGGTAGCTTCTGGGAGAAGTCTGCTGTGGTGATTCGAGACATAGCGGGTGGCCACATGTTCGACAATGGAAATAAGCGAACTGCCCATGCTGTGGTATCCCAGCTGATGGATCGTAACGGCATCACCAGCGGGCCAACCTCGGATGAGCTGTGGAGTGTTATATCCAGGGTCGCTACTCCTAAAAAGGCAGGCCACAGCATGGATGTTGGGGAGATTGCCTCGATGTTGCGAGGGTATTGACGGGAGTAGTGATGGTGGATATTGAGCTACTAATGGATCAGTTGGGGAGGGCTGGCGTCACTGTCCTCCTCAAGGTTGACCATGAGCGCATGCAAACAGGGCATAAGCCCTGGACGATGGTGATGTCAGGTCCAGGGCTGGGTGAGCGCGAATTGATTCGCACGGACGCGCCCACTCTTCAGAATTGCCTGAAGTACTGCCTTCGAGAGCTGAGCACGTGTCCCGGTGATTGGGGATGGCTGGAGCTGTATTCGTAGGTGCATTGAGAGGCTCCGCCGGAAAGAATTCCGGCGGAGCCTCTGGCGCGTTTGACGGCAACGGTGACGGCAACGTCAGCGGACGACGGCTGCGGCGGGTGGGTCGTCGGGGTCGTTGTCCGTTGGGCTGAAGGCGTTGCCGAGGGCGTCGATGGCTTGGCGTTGGAGGCGGAGGCGGACGTGGGCGTAGACGCCGGCGGTGACGCCGATATGGGCGTGGCCGAGGAGTTCCTTGATGACGACGAGGTCGACGCCTTGTTCTAGGAGCAGGGTGGCGGTTGAGTGGCGGAGGTCGTGGAAGCGGATGTGTCGGAGTCCGGCGCGGTCGAGGAAGCCGCGGAAGCGGCGTGTGAGGTTGGCCGGGTCGAGAGGTCGGCCGGTGGGCGTGGTGAAGACGAGGCCGCTGTCTTGCCAGGCTGACTCTGCGTCCTTGCGCTCCATGTCCTGTTGCTGCTTGTGCTCCTTGAGGGAGTGGATGCATTCGGTCGGGAGGGCGATGCGGCGTTCGGATGCTCGGGTCTTGGTGGGCAGGTGGGTGAGGCCCCCAGTGCGGGTGCGCTGGAGCGAGCGCCGGATGCTGGCGTTTCCACTGTTGAGGTCGAAGTCTTCCCAGTGAAGGCCGAGGAGTTCGCCTTTGCGGAGGCCGGTGCGCAGGGCGAGTTCGTACAGTGCGTGGAGCCGGTCGGCACGGGCGGCGTCGAGGAACTGGCGGGCCTCGGCCGCAGTGAGCGGCCGGAAGCGTCTGGGCCGGGGCACAGGGGTCTTGACGTTCCGGGCGACGTTTCGGGGCAGCTCGTCTTCCCGGACGGCGTGCTCCAGCGCAGCTTTGAGGACCGAGTGCACGTACGTCACCGTCGATGGAGACAACTGCTTCTGGCAGCACTCGCCGATGGCGCAGCATGCCTGCCGTTCGGTGTCCAGTCCCTGGGTGCAGCACTGGCAGGTGGTGCGGAGTCGGTCGAGGAAGGTGCGTACGTCCTTGGCGGTGAGGCGGGCGACCTTCTTGGTGCCGAGGCCGGGGACGAGATGGAGGCGGACACAGGCCGCATAGCGGGTGTGCGTGTTCTCTCGAAGCCGGTAGACAGAGACGCCGTTCAGCCAGTAGGTCAGGTAGTCGCCGACGGTGCTGTCGGCGGTGGCGACGGGCAGTCCGCGGTTGCTGTCGGCGATCTTCTCAGCGAGTTTGTCGGCGGCTTCTCTCCGGGTGCTGCCGTAGACGCGGACGCGTTTGCGCGTGCTGTCGGCGGCGAGGACGTATCCGGCGGCTTCCCAGCGTCCGTCCTTGCGCTGGTAGATGGTGCCTTCGCCGTTGGCTCGGGCCTTCTTGCGCTTGGGGGCGGTCATCGGGCGGCCTCTTCCAGGTGGCACTGGACGTAGTCAGCGAGGGCGTGGGCGGGGATGCGGCGGGCGCGGCCGATGGTCAATGAGGCGAGGCGGCGGGTGCGCAGGAGGTTGTAGAGGGCGGAGCGGCCGATCTTGAGGCGGGCCATCGCCTCGGGGACGGTGAGGAGTTCGTCGTCACGCACGAGCCGCCACCGCCTGTTCGCGCGTCGGACCGCCGCCGATGAGGGTGGCGAGGCGTTCGAGGTCGGGGGCGAGCCCCGTGCCGTTGTAGGCCCAGTGGGCGAGGACGAGGGTGGTCGGGGAGGCTGGAGGGGTGTGGCGGCGACGCCAGGCGGCGCGGGCGGCCCGGAGCGCGCCGAGGGTGGTGGAGTAGGCGCGGGTCTTCGTGGAGAAGTGGCCGCAGAAGCCGAGCATGTGGGCCCACTTGCGCAGGTTCAGGTGCTGTAGGTCCTTGCGGGCGCCGAGGGCCCAGGCAGTGCGAATCATGCGGGCGGCGTGCTCAGGCACGGACTCAAACCAGAGATCGGTGATCCTCTTCAGCCGGTGGTCGAGAGTGCCGGTGGCGGCTTCGGTGCCCTTGGTGGCGTACTTGGCGACGTATCCGGCGACCTTGCCCTCGCTGATCGTGGTCCCGCCCTGGAAGGCGGAGGACTGGATGACCCTTGTGTCGATCTGCTCGCCGAAGGCGAAGGAGCGAGCGCGGCCGTTGACCTCGGGCCCGTCGATGTGGGCGCGGGTGGCCGCGATCCGGATGGCGTCGGCGAGGAGTTCGGCGGTGGCCCATGCGGGTGGTGGGGTGTAGGGGCCCGCGGGGCCGTCGAGGCGGATCACGGCGTGGAAGTGGATCAGTCCGCGCTGCTGGTACTCCGCGACCTTGGCGTACGAGACACGGGCGACGCTGTGGAGCAGGCGCTGGGGGATACCGGCTGCGGCGGCGATGGTGCGGCGCAGGTGGAGCATGAAGCGGGCCCACAGGGCTGGGGCGTGGGCGTTCCACAGTACGGCGCCGGTGTAGTCGTACCGCTCGGGATCGAGCGGGGTGCCGAGGGCCGGGTCGCCGTTGGTGTGGGTGCGTCCGCAGCGGCAGCGGGTGGAGCCGTTGACGCGCCGTCCGTGGACGGGGCCGTACGAGGGTGCGGTGAGGGTGGCGAAGACGCGGGGGTGGTTGGCGACTTGTTCGGGGATGTCCTTGCCGCCGCGCAGGCCCGCGGCGATGAGGTGGTAGGTGTCCTGGCGGTAGAGCTCGGCGCAGGAGGGGCAGCGGGTGGTGCGGCGGTTGCCGCAGCGGACCAGGAGGTGCCCGGCGGGCAGTTCCTTGGACTTCAGTTCGCGCAGGATCTCGCCGGTGAAGGCGTCGATCTCGGTGCGGTGGCCTTCGAGCCGGATCGGCTGGGAGCAGCCACCTAGCGAGGTGAGCTGCCGTACCAGGCCGAGCAGGTCGCGGTACCCGGTGAACACGGGCAGCGCGGCCTTGTCCGGTTCGGGGCAGGGGATTGTGGTGGTGGGGGCGAGCGGTGGCATGCTGGCGGGACCTCTCTGCGCTGCGGCACACGCGTGTGCCGTGGACGGGTAAGGGAGGGAGGCCCCGGCAGGGGCGAGGGTTTGGCGACTACACGCCCTTGCCGGGGATCACTGCGAAGCGGGACCAGGAGGCGGCGGTCACGCGACCTTGTCCAGGTCGACGCGGTCGGGCAGGTCGCGGACCTTGAGCCCTTCGGCGCACATGAGGTCGTTGATCTGCCAGCAGGCTTCGGTGGGCAGGTAGACCGAGCGCAGCCGGACGGGGGTGCGCATGTCACCGACGGCGGCGATCGACACGCCCGGGGGCATGGCGCGGTCGGCGGCGGTGAAGTCCAGGTCCCGGCCGTCGGGGAAGAGGTGAAGGAAGTCCTCGACGGTGTCGACGCGGTGGCAGATCCGGGCGGACAGGTTGGTGCGTACGGCGGTGGTGAGAACGTCGGCGGAGGGCTTCTGGGTGAGCAGCCACAGCCGGATGCCGAACTTGGCGCCCTGGCTGGCGATGGCCAGCAGCTCGGCCTCGAAGCGTTCGCGGGCCTTGCGGTCCGGGTACCGGGTGTAGTTCGCCACCTCGTCGATCACCACGAGCAGCAGCGGCAGCTCGGGGCTGAAGTCGGTGATGCGGTCGGTACGGCCGGACCAGAACAGCCGTTCCCGGCGATGCATCTCCTCGCGTACCCAGCGCAGGATCTCGGTCGGCTCGTCGGGGTGGATGGCGTCGGAGACCTTGTACGCGGTACGCCACCAGGGAGCGACCGCGCCGAGGTTGGGGTCGATCACGATTAGCCGCACGTCCCGCATGAGGGATGCGTAGGCGAGCAGGGTGTTGACGGTGATCGACTTTCCGGAGCGGGTGAGGCCGGCGACGAGAGCGTGTGCGGAGTGGGCGAGGTTCAGCACGATGGGGGTGCCGTCTTCGTCCCAGCCCAGCAGCACGTCGTCCGTGGAGGCAAACTGTCCCGGACGGCAGATCGGGGACCCGTCGGGGCCGAGCAGCGGTGAGCGGATCACGGCCTCCAGTGGTTCGCGCCGGAATCCGCGTGCCACGATTACTCCGGGCTTGGGCTGGGAGATCCGGATGCGCCGCATCCCCCACGCGTCGCACAAGCCCTCGTTCGCGTCCTGCCAGGCGCTCAACCCCACCTGCGGGAGGGCATCCGCGGTGACGGTGACGCCGAACGGGTCGGCTTGGGTGTGAAGGCGCGGCGCCAGCACCCTCGGCTTCGCTGGCAGGTCCTGCGGGCTGAGCTGCTGGAGCACGGTGAGCGTGGAGTCTTTGACCGCCAGGTCCAGCATCGGAGCCAGGCGCTTCCAGCCCCATCGGATCCGCCGCGCCTGACGAAGGCTGATACGGGTCTCGCCGTCGGCTCGGTACCAGCGGGCGAAGCGGAACCCGGCCCAGGCGAGCATGCCCAGCATGCAGAGAAAAGCGACCACTAGCGACCCGGTACTGAGGACGTTCGCCGACATCAGGCGGCCGTCTTCACGGTGATGGCGTCCGCGCGGAGCGAGATGCCGTGCCGGTCCTTGCCGTTGATCTCGTTCTCCCAGGCCAAGGCGACCAGGCCGGTGAAGACGACGGGCATGCCGACCTTGAGGCCCTTGCCGAGACCGGGCTCGGGCACTTTGACGGTGATCACTTCGGCGCGGCCATTGAACGCGAACATCACGTCCACCTCGTGCAGCTGGGCACCGGTGCCCCGGTCGATCGCGGCCTCTCGGCCCTCCCGGTCCTTGAACTTGGGCCGGGGCTCGGACGCCAGGATTTCCAGCGCCTGGGACTGGTCGATGGGCATGGTCTTCACGGCAAACCTCCAGGTGAACGGGCTGACTCACCCGTGTGGGTGATCTCTTGCCGCAACCATACATCTATTCCATCTGGAGTCCATCCCATTGAATTCCATCTGTTGTCGAGGTGGTCCATCCATCGGGCGGCTACCCTGACACCGTGGGCGGCTGAGCTGGCGAAACACAGAAGCGACGGCCCGCCTGCGGCCTGTGAGAATCGGACCTGGACCAGGGATGGACATGCCTCCTGCTGACGACGCGCGCTTGACGTTCGAACGCATCGCGGACGACCTGCGGCAGCAGATCCGGGAGGAGAAGCTGCGACCGGGCCAGCTACTGCCGACTCAGAGCCAGCTCATGCAGGAGTACAAGGCATCAAGCCTGACCGTGCAGAAGGCCATCCGGCTCCTGCGCAACGAAGGCTGGGTCATCGCCCGCCAGGGGCGCGGCACGTTCGTGACCCGGTCGGCCGACTTCGAGGAGGCTTTCGAGAACGTCGCCAGCGATCTGACACAGCAGATCTACTCCGGCAGGCTGGCGCCGGGAGCCAGACTCCCAGCCCGCGAGGTCCTGGCGGAGCACTACTCGGTGCCGCTCAACGTGGTCACCAATGCCATCGCCTTGCTGGCCGGCAACTTCTTCCTCCGCTACCCCGGCGAGGTGCCCGGCGACGAGGTCTACGTACGCGACTGGGACGACCACGGCTTCGCCACACAGGTCATCCACGGCCGGTTGGTCGGCAAGATCAGAGACGGTTCACTGGCCAAGGGGGCCACCGTGACCGTGGACGAGGTGGTCGACATGCTCGGCGGCGACGCCGAGGCCGCGGACCAGGCGCTGACCTTCCTTGCGCTGGAGGGCAGGATCAAGAAGTACGCAAAGAGGAACGGGTCACGCAAGGAGTTCGAGTACGTCATCATCGGCGGCGAGTTCGGCACCGAACTGCCAGTGAGAGTGGAACCGGCAGGCGACGCGGCCGAGGCGCCAGGTGCGCCGGACCGAGAGTTTCCCGCGTCGGCCGGGTTCGCGGACCTGGCCTACAAGCTTGAACGTGCTCTGGAGCAGATCGAGGAGCTGCAAGAGCGCGTCGAGCGCCTGGAGCGCGGCGACACCGGCTGAGATCGGCGCACAAACAGTGAGTGTCCCCGGAGGCCAGGTGCTTCCGGGGACACTTCACGTTCGTCGGTCAGGGCTGGTACTCGTAACCGATGGTGAACCGGGGCGGCAGACACCATTCCCCATACTCGATGATCCCCTCCGAGTCCGACCACCGGTGGGCACCGGCCAGGATCGGCGAGCCAACGGGTAGCCCCAGGGCACTGGCCTCGCGCGCGTCGGCGGGGCGGGCATGCATGTCGTCACGGGCGTGAGTGATCGTGCGTCCGGTGGCTTCGAGTACCCGCGCGGACAGACCGTGATTGCGACCCGGAGCGGTGTTCAGCAGATCGGGGACCAAGGCGGCGAACGGCGCCGGATACCAGGTCACCGCGAACACGGTCCGCGTCTTGCCACGGCCGGCCAGCCACTCGCGCCGCACCACCTGGTCACCGGTCTCCAGATCGAAGATCTCCGCCACGTAGAGCGGCGGAGCGATGAGCTCAGCAGCCGTCACGCGGCTCGTCTCTCCCTCGGCCAGGAACGACTTCACCCGCTGGACCCTGGCCAGCCGGTCACGCGCCGAAAGAGTCCACCTCGGGTCATCGGCGACGAACGTACCCCTGGGGGTGGTACGGATGAAGTTCTCGACCTGGAGGGCTTGCAGAGCACGGGACACGGTGGCGGCTGCCGCCTGCCACTGTCCAGCGATCTCCCGGTTGGTCGGCAGCTTGGCCCCCGGCGCGAGCTCGCCCGACAGGATGCGCTCCCGGAAGTGATCAGCGATCTTCGTGAACGTCTTGGCACTGGGCATAAGGCTTGCCCCTCCATTGAGTTGACGTGCTGTCAGTGAGGGCACACTAGTGCACTGCGAACCGTAGCAGGAGTGCTTCGGCCACTCGAATACTGAACTAGAGCACTGACCTGTCAATAGGTCAGCCATGTGACGTTCGAAGGGTGGCGACGCATCATGAGTGAGCCGACCAGGTATTCGACTGCGCCTGTTGAACTACCGCTGCGACTTGATGCGGACCCGGCACCCGTCGAGGGCTGTGCAGGCTGTACCGAACTGGCCAGCGTACGCGACCGCGCACGCGTGGTCGGCGACATGACGACCGTGACCGACTGCAACGTCTACATGCGACGCCACCCCGAGGGCCACCAGTGACCGCCCGCTCCGTGTACCGGCACGTACCCCACACCATCCGGCATGTCCCCGAGGGCGGCATCACCTACGAAGCGTTCTGCGTCACCGCAGGCTGCGACGCCGAATCCGGCCCGCACGATGAGCAAGAGGCCGCACAGGACTGGGCCCTTCGCCACACCGGACGCACCGGCCACGACCTCTTCAGACGCCTCGTGACCGACCACGCCAAGGTGACCCGAGCCGAGTAGACGCAGCTACGGACCCGGAGCCGCGCCAGCCAAGCAGACGTCCGAAGCCGCATCCCCAGCACGAGCCTTCACCGATGGCCAAGGCGTACCGCCGAAGAGGGATGCGTCCAAACTTTCTATACGTCTTCAAGGCGACCCGCTGGCGCGGGTCGCGCGCGGCACGGCCGCCCACCCGGCCCGCTCTCGGCTCCGCCACCGCGGGCCGGCCAGCGACCAGGCCGCGCAAAGACAGCGCAGCGGATGACCAGAAGCGCGAGGAAGTCCGGGCGTTCCCGCACGGCGAGGGCCAGGCCAACGGTGAGGCAGCGGCGGGGCGTCGGCCAGTGCGCAGCTCGCAGGTGGGGCCGGTCGGCTCCGTGAGCTTTACCCACCAGTTCGGGCCGGGGCCCGCGTCGGGCAAGGCCAGGGGGCCACTCGTTCACATTGCGGTCAGGCCCAAAGCCTGCCCGAGTTGCCGACCAGCGTACGGCCCCCTGACCATGCCCGACCCCAACCCGAACAGGACACCGGCCAAAGCCCACTCCACCGCCCTCACGCGCGTAGCCGTCTGACGGCAACGCCGACGGCAACAGGGGCGCACAACAGGGCACTTCCACGCACACCCACGGACTGGCCGAATTCCGCTGACCTGCGAAAACGCTGATGACAGCACCTCAGCACGCACACGTACTATGTGCTCGCAGGCGCCACTCCAGTACTCGTTCACAACTGCGGGGATAAGGTATGGGAGCCGTTTCGTGAGGGCGTCGACCACACCGATCAGGGATCTCTTCCGGCAGGTGCAGGGATTTCGTCGGGGTCGCCCCTCGCGGCGGGCGAGTATCACTTTATTGTTCGCCAGGACGGTTCCCTGCGCGCCATGCAAAACGAATCGATGTGGGATCTGAATCCGGGGGCCGGACACACCTCCCTGGGCGACCGTCGAGGTGTGCTTATGGCAGGCACGTTCGATGTCGATGCAAGTGACGCGATCTCCAGGATCGACAACTTCTCTGGTCATTACCGTCCGACAGATACCCCGGGGTTCACTCCTCTGCTGGACGTCACGCGCGGAGCCTTCCGGCGGCATGGTTGGGGCTTCGCAGATAGCGCCTGGGACTACTATGCTGGGCCAGGTCTCTAAGCTGGCTCATGTTCGCTGGGGGCAGTCTCATGGAGGCTGCCCCCAGCGGGGTTGCAAAGATCCGACTGAATAACTCTCCCGATGCGGCGGTAGCGATGGAATTTTCGAAATATCCCGGCTCCGACGTTCTCCTAGCCCGTCTCACGCAAGGCCAAGACATCGGGCACCCCGTGGAAGAGACGCCCCCCACTTTCATAGGACAGACCCCGGCCGAGGAATCCCTCCGTCTGCTCGCGGAGCGACTCGGCATGCAGAGCCAGGACCTCTTCCTCGTCGCGGGCCTGGCGATTCCCGACGACGAGCTCCTCTTCGATCAGGAAGCCAGCCGTGAACTGCCTCAGCTAGTGAGACGTGCGCTCTTCTTGCCGGCGCCTGATCGGCAGCGGCTGCGTGACTGCGCCCGCTCTCTGGCCGAGGTACCCGAAACGCTCTCCCAAGGAAATCGGAGCCTTTATGGGCAGTACCCTCCAGGGCTCGGGTCACTCCTTGTGCAGATGCTTGCGCTCCGGAATCTTGGATGGTCCTCGGCGGCTAAGGTGATGTACCTGATGTCGGGTGTTTACCTGTCGGCTGCGACGATTGGCGCATTGGGTCGTGGCGTCAAGGAAATCGATGCCGAGCTTCTCGACGGTCTTTCCGTCGTGCTAGGAGTTCCGGTCGCTACCTTGGCACGCTTGACAGGTGTTCGTCCAGCGGTAGAGATCCGTAGACACTCGTCAGGGACTGTCGATACGGCTGCCTTGCTTTGGGACGTGCGGCATTTGACTGCGGAACAGGTCAGGGAAGTTTCCCGCTTGGCAGATGCGCTGGGCCAGGAATGACGTGAAGCGGGTGACTCGTCCAGGACTGGATATGATATTCAAGTGTGGCGAGACGCGCTGCGTGAATGGATGGCATGGGGAAATTCTAGACTCTTTGAATTTCGGCAACGCGAATCTTTTCTAATGGTACGCCTCCTGCATCTTTTGAGCCCCTCCGGGAAATGCCGGAGGGGCTCAATCGGTTTTGACGGCAGTAGTTGACGGCAACGTCAGTGGACGTGGGGTGCGCGATGCGGCGGGTTGTCGCTGGCGTCGGGCTGGTTGGCGATCTCGGCAGAGTCGTAGAGAGCGCGGCCGAGGAGGTCGATGGCGTCGCGTTGGAGGCGGAGTCTGACGTGGGCGTAGACGGTGGCGGTGACGCCGATGTGGGCGTGGCCGAGGAGTTCTTTGATCACGACGAGTTCGACGCCTTGCTCCAGGAGGAGAGTGGCGGTGGAGTGCCGTAGGTCGTGGAAGCGGATGCGGCGGAGCCCTGCCCGGTCGAGGAGGGCGCGGAAGTGGCGATTCAGGTTCGCGGGATCGATTGGCCCCCCTGCCGGCGTGCTGAAGACGATGCTGCTGTCTTTCCAGCCCTCCGCTGCCGCCTCACGTTCTTCTTCCCGTGCTTCACGGCGTTCCTTCAATGAGCGGATGCACTCGGCAGGAAGGGCGATGCGGCGTTCGGATGCCCGGGTCTTTGTGGGGAGGGCGGTTAGCCCGCCGGTCTGGGTACGCTGGAGGGTACGGCGGATGCTGGCTGTGCCCTTGTCGAGGTCAACGTCTTCCCATTGGAGGCCGAGAAGTTCGCCCTTGCGGAGGCCGGTGCGGAGGGCGAGTTCGTACAGCGCGAACAGGCGGTCATTGCGGGCGGCAGCGAGCAACTGGCGGGCTTCATCGGCGTTGAGGGGTTCGAAGCGGCGGGGTCGGGGCGTGCCGGTGCGGACGTTGCGGGCGACGTTGCGCGTGATCTCCTCTTCACGCACGGCGTGCTCCAGGGCGGACTTGAGGACGGAGTGGATGTACGCCAGCGTCAGCGGGGAGAGCCTCTTGGAGCAGCACGTTCCGGCGGCGCAGCAGCGGGGCTGGTCGCGTCGGGCGTCGATGCTGCGGGCACAGCACTGGCAGGTGGTGCGGAGCTGGTTGAGCCAGGTACGGACGTCCTTGGCGGTGAGCTTGGTGAGCTTCTTCTTGCCCAGACCGGGGACGAGGTAGTGGTTGACGCAGGCGGTGTAGCGGGTGTGGGTGTTCTCGCGGAGGTGGTGGACGGCGACGTTCTCCAGCCAGTACGTCAGGTAGGTGCTGACGCTGCCTTGTGCGGACGGCACGGGGATGCCGCGGTTGCTGGCGGCGATCTTCTCGGTGAGCTTGGACAGGGCTTCCGTGCGGGTGCTGCCGTAGACGCGGACGCGCTTGCGGGTGTTGCCCGGGGCGAGGACGTAGCCAGCGGCTTCCCAGCGGCCGTCCTTGCGCTGATAGACGGTCCCGTCGCCGTTGGCGCGGACGCGGCGGGAGGGGCTGGAGTCGCGGGGCGTGGACATCAGGCGGCTTCCTGGTCGAGTCGGGCGCGGATGAAGTCGGTGAGGGCGCGGGCGGGAATGCGGCGGGCGCGGCCGAGGGTGATCGAGGCGAGCTGCCGGTTCCGGAGCAGGTCGTAGACAGCAGAGCGGCCGATCTGGAGGCAGGCCATGACCTGGGGGACGGTCAGCAGTTCCGGTGGTGTACTCGGCGCCTGGTGGGGCGCAGCGGGCTGGTACGAGGCCATCAGCAGCCCTCTTCCGCTGCGAACTGCCGCTCCAGTTGCAACTCCAGAACCACCATTAACTGGACAGACCCCCCGTGGGAGGAGTTGCGCGCGCTCGTTGCCGCAGTTCCATGCGGCGACCTGTCTCCGCGAGGGACCGGCGCTCTGACGGACTGGGCGTACGCCATCGCGGTCGGTCCCTACGGTTCGAACCCGAACTCGAATTGGAACTACGCGCGTGCGCTGGCCCGCGTGGTCCAAGGCATGGTCCGTGCACTGGAACAGCACCACGCGTCGAGCGCACCGTGACTGGGCCGGCCGACAGGTCGCACACGTCCTGATCGTGCTCGGCGCCCTCACGGACATCTTCGTCGGGACCGGCCGAGTTCCGAGGGCCGTCCTCCGGAGGCGGCCGGTTCCTCGCGCCCTCGAACAGGGGGTAACACTCGTGCCGATGAGTCAAAGCCCGGCGCGGAGCTCGCCGTGCACCTTGCGGGACGATCGCCGGACGGTCCGCCGACGCGTCGGATGCAGCAGGCCGCACCATCCGGACGCGCGCGGGCAGCACTGCTCCGAAACCGCCCCGGGTGGGGGCCGGAGTTGGCATGATGGCCCGCCAAGGGGAGGACCACCACGGGGGCGGGTGCGATGGCGGGTGGCTACAGCGCGGAGACGGCCGACGCGGGTGGCGGGGGCCCCGTGTTCCTCTCCGGGCCCGGGGACCTGCGCAGTCTGGCGCGGCAGGTCGCCCTCCTCGGGGATCGGGCCGGCGCGGACGCCGCCGCCGCACTCGTACGCCGCGTCGAGCGGCGGGCCGACGCGCCCGCGGCCCGGATCTGTGTCGTAGGCAGCACCAACGTGGGCAAGTCGCGCCTCGTCAACGACCTGGCCGGCGCGGTCTGTGTCCCCGTATCCGTCCACCCGACGGCAGGGCCTCCGGTCCTGGTCCGGGCCGCCGCCGCAGCCGTGGGCACGGAGTTGCGCGGGCATCCGGAGGCCCGGGGGACGCGCGACGAGGATCCGGCCGCCCGGTTACGCGTCGTGGAGGCGGACGTGCCCGCCGAGTCGTGGCTCGCCCGGGCCGGCGTCGAACTCGTCGACACCGCGGGGTGGGAGGGCTGGTCCGGGGTCCGGCAGCCCGATACCGAGGCACTGGCCCGGATCGTCGCCGACTGCGACGCCGTCGTCGTCGTGGTCGAGGCCCGCCGCGCGCTGCTGGCCACCGAGCAGGCCAGACTCAGGGCCCTGGCGGCTGTTCCGCACACGCCGCCCGTGATCGTCCTGGTGTCGAAGCTCGACCAGGTGGACGATGAGGCGGACGACGTCATGCGGCGCGTACGCCACCTGGCCGGGCAGATCGTCCCCGACTCCCCGGTCCTCGCGGCGCCGGGCCCCGCCGCCGGCAGCGACGCCGTGGAGCACTGCCGTACGGTGCTCTCCGCCCTGACCGGCGCCCGCGAGCGGGGCGTACTGCGCACCGTACGCCGTCTCCGTCTGCTGGCCGCGACCTGCTCCCTGGTCGCGGAGGCGGCCGCCCGGGCCGTGGCCGCACAGGGGCACGGGGACGGGCACGGGCACGGGGACAGGGACGGGGACCGCGGCGGCGACCCCGTCCGGGAGCGCGTCGGGGAGATCTGGAACGCGGCCCGCTCCAGCGCCCTCTTCCACTGGATCGCTCTCACCGTGCAGGCCGACGAACGCCGCCGCGAGCTCGCCGCATCCGTCGCCGCCGAGGCCCGCCGCCGCAGGGTCCGGCTCGTACGCGACCTGGCGCAGAAGCTGTCCGGCATGCTCGATTCGCCCGAGGAGCAGCACTTCATACGGCTGCACGCCGTCCCGGACACCGCGCAGGCCCTGGAGGAGTTCGAGAGGTGGACGACGGCGGCCGTGGAACGGGCGCTGGAGCACGACACCCTGTGGCTGCGCGGCATCCTGCAGCGCAACCGCCCCGGCGCGGACACCGGCGCCGGGGCCGGCGTCCTGACCATGCCGACCGCCCGCGAGGCCGTACCGGAACCCGAACTGCCCGGGGCGGCCCGTACCGCCGCCGCCGCGGAAGCCGACGAGGCGTCGTCCTGGGACGCCTCCTGGGTCCCCGAGTTCGTCGGCACCGCGATCGAGAACGTGCTGTCCCCCCTCGCCACGGAGGTGGTCGGCCAGATCGCCGGCGCCGCGGGCACGGCCCTCGTCAACGAACTGCTGGAACACGGCCACGCCGACCGCCGCCAGCGCACCGTCGACGACCTGGAACGGATCGTGGAGCGGTCCTTCACCGAACAGGCGAGCCGTACCGAGGCCCGCCTCGCCCAGGTCTACGAGCGTCTGCTGGACACGGCGCGGGAACGGGACGAGCAGTGGTGGCGGCTGCACACGGCGGCCGCGACCGCCGCGCCGGACTCGCTGGACCACTGGCACGCCCTCGGCGCCCGCGCCCGGGAGCTGGGCCGATCCGTACACCACCACCTCCGCGGCCTGGAAGGGGAGCCATGGAACCCGAGATGAGGAGCACGGCGGGGAGGGAGACCCCCGCCGCGCACTTCCGCGGCTGGAGCGACAACCTCGCCACGCTGCACGCCCACTACGAGGCCCTGCAGCGCGTGGCCGTCGAGGCCGAGCAGGCGATCGACCTCCCCGGCGGAGCGGCGCCGCCCCCCGACCTGGGCATCAACGGGGCCGCCTTCGAACGCGAGACCTTCCGCATCATGGTGGTGGGGGAGTTCAGCAGCGGCAAGAGCACGCTGATCAACGCACTGCTCGGCAAGAAGCTGCTGCCGACGAAGGCGAACCCGGCGACCGCCTTCACCACGGTGCTGCGCTGGGGCGAGACGGAGCGGGCCTGGCTCTACCGGACCGTGGACCAGCAGGGCGGCGAGAAGTCGGTCGGCATGGACGAGTTCCGCCAGGAAGTGTCCCTGCAGATCGACGCGCACGGGGCGCCGCGCACCCCCTCCTTCGCGCTGGCCGTCGTCGAGCAGCCGCTCGAACTGCTGCGCCGGTCGGTGGAGATCGTGGACTCCGCGGGGATCAACGAGAGCCCCGACCGGGAGCGCGTCACCCTGCGCTTCCTGGAGGAGGTCGATGCCGTCGTCTTCGTCACCGATGCCGGGCGCCCGTTCACACTCCACGAGACCGAGAACTACCTCCAGCACGTGCGCCAGCTCGGCCACCGCGACATCTTTTTCGTCGTCAACCAGTTCGACCGCATCGAGGAGGAGGAGCGCGCGGAGGTCATGAGCCGCTGCCGCAACGTCGTCGCGGAACTGAACGGCGGCGCGGCCCCCGCCACGCCCAACGTGTACTTCGTCAGCGCACTGGAGGCGCTCAGGGCCCGCATCGACGGGGACACGGCGCGCGAGGCCGCGTCGGGCATCGGGGAGCTCGAAGCAGCCCTGGAACTGTTCTGCATGAGGGACGCGGCCCGGGTGAAGTTCGTCCGCCTCGCCGAGTTCCTGCGGCACAATGCCGTCCGGCTGCGCCAGCGCCTGCACGACGAGGGCGCCGTGCTGATGAGGTCCACGGCCGAGCTCAGCGCGCTGCTGGAACGCAGCCAGGGAGTCCAGGACGAGCTGCGCCAGAGCGCCGACACCATAAGGGAGATCGTCAACTCCAAGCTCTCCGCCGTGGGCCACGAACTCCAGCTCGCCTTCGGCTCCTTCCTCGCGGAGCAGAGCGCGCAGGTCGTGCACTGGAGCGTGGACAAGCCGAAGGCGCGCGTGGCGAAGGTCTTCAGCAAGAGCGGGCGCGCGGCCCTGCAGCACGAGCTGCAGGACAGCTACACCAGCGTCCTGCAGCGCAAGATGCAGATCTTCAGCGCCCAGCAGCTCGAACCGATGGTCCGCTCCCGCCAGGAGCAGCTGCTGCGACAGCTCGAACCGCTGCTGCGCACCCACGCGGATCTGCTGGACAAGCTGCGCGCCGACCTCACCGGCTCGCGGTCGGTGCGCGACCACAACGACTTCCTGCACACCCTGGCCATCTCCGCCGCCAAGGGCAACGGGCGCGGCGTCCGACGGGAACGCGGCGACATCCCCTGGCGCTACCGCCCGAACTCGCTCCTCGCCGCCGGGGTCGGTACGGGCGCCGCCCTCGGCGGCGGAGTCGCCGCCGCGACCGCGGCGGGCATCGTCAGCCTCGGCCTCGTCCTGCCCCCGGTGGCCGTGACCGTGGCGATCGGCGCGGCCCTGGGCCCCCTCCTCGCGGCCAGCTCGGCGATCTTCGCCAGCGGCAAGCTCCGCGACCGCGTGGCGGAGGAGTTCGCCGAGCACATGAAGCAGTCCGCGAACCGGTCGGCCCGGCAGTACGCCGACAGCCGTACGAGCGACCTGCGCGCGGTGTGGGGAGCCATCAGCGACGCCCTGAACGCGGAACTCCAGGAGCTGATAGGCGTCGTCCAGCGCAACATCGAACAGTCACGCACCGATGAGCACGGCAAACGCTTCCTGCGCGACCAGCTGTACGCGTACGAGCAGCGCATCACGGCCGTCGAGCAGCACATCGCGGCGTTCCTCCAGCCGTTCGTCACCGAAGGCGAGCGCGACGAGTCCTGAGCGCGGCAGCGCGTGGTCCCGGTCCCTGGGCTTTCACCGCCGGCGGTGGAAGCCCAGGGCGGTGCCCCCGAGAGGATCAGGCACCCTTCCGTGCGCCAGAAGACCGCCGCCGTCCTCGGCACCACCGCCCTGCTGCCGGTCGAGTACGCCGGCGACAGCGGCTGGGGTCCGCCGGTCCGACAGGGCGGGCGGGTGTCTCAGCCGGCCGACGCGTCGTCCGGGACCCAGTTCCCGTGGAGGCCGAGCGGGACGCGTACGGGCAGGTGGATACGGGCGACCGGTTCGCCGGTGAAGTCCTGGGCGGCGAGGATCACGAGATCGGCGGCGCCGCGTCCGGGGTCGTGGACGTACGCCATGACGTAGCCGTCGTCCTCGGCCGTGGGCGACTCGGCGGGGACGAACACGCCTTCGCCGACGGCTCCGTACCGGCCGAACTCGTGGGCCTCGGTGCTGCCGCGCAGCAGGTCGTGCTTGAGGAGCGCGCTGCTGAACCCCTCGTCCGGGCGGTGGTCGTCGGGACCCGCGGCCGGCGCGTACAGCTCGACGGCGGCCGCGTACCCGTACCGGTAAGGGCGGCCGGTGTGGCGGGAGTTGATACGGGGGAACTCCTGGATGCGGTCGTCGAGGCGCTCCTCGCGGACCCGGCCGGCGGTGAGATCGACGGTCCAGCGCTCCAGCGTGGGGCGGCTGGTGCCGAAGTCCCTGATGTCGAAGCCCTCGGGGTGGCGGACGACGTCGATGACGAGGTCCGTGCCGTCCTGGTGGGCGTTGAGGGTGTGGCCGACGAGGCCCGGCGCGACCTCGAACCAGCGGACGTCGCCGCCCTCCCGGGGCATCACGCCGACCCGGGCCTGGTGGGTGTCGTCCCAGGTGAAGGGCACGCCGGTGCCGAGGTGGGCGGCGCTGAAGACCACGGGGGAGTCGTAGAGGACGACGTACCGGTCGGTCAGCGCGAAGTCGTGCATGTAGGGGCTGCCGGGAGCCGGGACGGTCGTGACGCGGCGGACGGCGCCGGTGTCGTCCATCACGATGTGCTGGACGGCGTCGGAGCCGTAGCGGAACGCCAGCGAGTGCAGCTCGCGGGTGTGCGGATCGAAGACGGAGTGGGCGTTGGCGGTGTAGCCCTCGGGTGTCCCGCCGAGGTCGCAGGGGCCCACGGTGTCCAGGTCGTAGGTGAGTTCGTACGGTTTCAGCCCGCCCTCGATGAGGGCGAAGGTACGCCCGTTGACCCCGGCGACCTGGACGTTCGGGGCGAAGTCCGTCCGCTCGTCGACGGGGGCGCCGCGGCGCGGCTCGCCGAGCCGGTCGGCGACGGCGGCGGAGCGGCGCGGCTCGCCGAGCCGGTCGGCGACGGCGGCGGAGCGGACCCACCGGTTGCGGTACCACTCGGCGCGGCCGGCGCGGATGCGGACGCCGTGCACCATGCCCTCGCCGAGGGTCCAGAGGTGCGCGGCGGGGTCTTCGACGCCGAGCGGGTTGGGGCCGGTACGCAGGTAGCGGCCGGTGAGGTGGGCGGGGATCCGGCCGGTGACGGGGAGGTCGTGGGCGGTGACTTCCTCGGTCACGGGCGCGAAGCTTCCCGACAGGTAGCGGTTGGTGGTGCGTAAGGGCGTGGTCGTCACTGCTCGGGTGCTCCGTCTGCTGTCGTGGGGCCGGTCTGCGGCCCGCTGAGGAAGGCGTGGCACACCGCGGTCATCAGGGCCGTGTAGCGCCGGTCCGCGGTGTCGGGAGGGAAATGGCCGGCGAGTTCGAGGCTCACCGCGCCGTGGGCGGCGGCCCAGAGGAGCTTGGAGATCTCGTACGCGTCGCCGGGGCGGAAGACGCCCGCGTCGATGCAGGCGGTGACGGCCGCGACGGAGGTGTCGAAGGCGGTCTCGGCGACGGCGAGGGACGCGGCGCTCGGCCGGTAGCCGGGTACGGCCTGCTCGAACATGACGCGGTAGTAGGCGGGCTCGGCGAGGGCGTGCCGGCGGTAGGCGGCGCCGAGCCGGTCGAGGCGGGTCAGCGGGTCGGGGGAGTGGGGCACCTGTTCCTGGGCGCGGCGCAGCCGGGCGAACCCCTCCCGGTACAGGGCGTCGGCGAGCCCTTCCTTGGCGCCGAACATGGTGTAGAGGACCTTGGTCGAGGCGCCGATCTCGGTGGCGATCCGCCGCATGGTCAGCGCGGCGGGGCCGTCGGCGATGAGGAGCCCGATCGCGCAGTCGAGGACGGCGGCGCGCGCCGCTTCCTGGCCGCGCAGCAGGGCGTCCTGGTAGGGGGTGAGTACGGTCATGGGTAACAACGTATCTGCTGGGAAACATTGTTACCACCCTTTCGATTCGGATCCACATGCGCTGACGTCGTCGAGACATGAAACGAGAACCCCCTGGTCACGTCCTTGAACATGTTCAAGGACCTGACCAGGGGGCATCCCGTTTCCGGTTCCACAGCCGATCCGGTAAGGCCGAGCCGCCGGGGACTTCGGCCCGGCCCGCCGCGCTCGCATCTGTCACGCGGCGGACGCTGAGCGGGCGGGGCCGGTGTCCCCGGCGGTTCGGGGATCACGGGGACGGCGGCGCGGGCGGGGCGATCAGGCGGCGCAGGAGCGGGACGAGCGGCTTCTCCACGAGGCGGTACAGCAGCCAGGCGATCAGCACCGCGCCCGCGATCACCCCGAGCAGGGTCGGCCATGCGCCCCACTGCTCGTTCCACCGCCAGATCACCCGTACGCCCAGCGACTGGTGCACGAGGTAGAGCGGGTACGAGATCGCGCCCGCGACCGGCAGCCAGCGCCACTGGATCCGGTCCAGCTTCCCGAGCGCGATCAGGCCCATCAGCACGTACATCGCGGTGATCGCGGCCAGGCAGACCTTCCAGTTGATGCCGTGCCCCTCGCCCTCCATGATCGCCGGGAGCCGGTGCTGCATCAGCAGCCAGGACAGCGCCAGGATGCCCAGGGTCTCCCCCTCGATGCGGCCCGCCCGGCGGATCAGGTAGAAGGCCATGCCGGCGATGAAGAAGGGCGCCCACGCGGGCACCAGGAGCTGGTCCAGCAACCGGATGCCCGACGTGGGTGCCAGGACCGAGCCCAGCGCCCAGAGCCAGCAGAAGTTCGCGACCCGGCGGTGGCTGGTGCCCAGCAGGACGACCAGCGAGAAGATCAGGTAGAAGCGCAGCTCGACCCAGAGCGTCCAGTAGACGTTGTCGATGCCGTTCACGCCGAGGGGTTCCTGCAGCATCGTCAGGTTGGTGAGCATCCGCCCGACGGTGACCCGCTGCTCCCCGGGGGTCTGCGGGCCCAGACGGGCGGCCGCCGAAGCGAGCACGACCGCCGCCCAGTAGAGCGGGAACAGCCTGAGGATCCGGCCCTGCCAGAACTGCTGGAGCGACTTGCCCCAGGCGGACATGCAGATGACGAACCCGCTGATCATGAAGAAGAAGACCACGCCCAGCCAGCCGAACCCGGCGACCCGGTGCAGCGTGGGAAACAGCTCGACCGATGTCCGCTGCCAGGGGATGGTCCCGGTGCCGGCCAGGTAGTGGAACAGGACCACCGACAGCGCCGCGAGCAGCCGCAGACCGTCCAGCACGGCTATGCGCGGCGCCCGCGCGGACCCGGCCCCACCGGCGCCCCTCGGCCACCCCGTCCGGCGGGGCCGGGCGGGGCCGGGGGCCGCCTGCGGGACCTCGGCGGGCTCCGGGACATGGTCCCCGGTGAGGACGAGCCTGTCGGACATGACACCTCTGGAAGTCTTGCGGTGCCCATGACACCGATACGTTTTGGGGGAGATAAGGAGCCCCGCGATGGTATCGGTGCGGTGTGCAACCACAGGCACCCGGGGCCCGCCCGGCAGACGGCCCGTTCGGCCGGATCTGTGGAGCCGTGCGTTCTGGTGCGCGGGCCCCGGGCCACGGCGCCGCGCTCAGCTCGCGGCGTCGCCGAACCACTTCGGCAGCCGGGCGAGCAGGTCCTGCTGGTCTTCGCCGACCCAGGCCACGTGGCCGTCCGGCCGCAGCAGTACCGCGGGCACGTCCAGTTCCTCGCTGACGTCGACGACGTGGTCGACCCGGTCCGCCCAGCCCGCCACCGAGAGCCGGCCGGTCTGGTCGAGCAGCAGGCCGCGGCCGCCGTGCATCAGCCCGTAGAGGCGCCCCCGCTTCAGCTGTACGTCCCGTAGCCGCCGGCCGAGCAGTTCGTGGCCCTCGCCGAAGTCGTAGCGGATCCCGACCGCGGTGATCTTCTCGATCAGGTACCGGTTCACCTCCTCGAAGCCGATCAGCTCCGCCATCAGCCGGCGCACCGCCTGCGCACCCGGCTCGGTGGACATCAGCGCCATCTGCGCGCGGGTGTTGTCCAGTACGTCGGCGGCCACCGGGTGCCGTTCGGCGTGGTAGCTGTCGAGGAGCCCCTCGGGTGCCCAGCCGGCCACCTCGGCGGCCAGCTTCCAGCCGAGGTTGAACGCGTCCTGGACGCCGAGGTTGAGGCCCTGCCCGCCGGTCGGCGGATGGATGTGCGCCGCGTCGCCGGCCAGCAGCACCCGGCCGGCCCGGTAGCGCTCGGCCTGCCGGGTGGCGTCGCCGAAGCGGGAGAGCCAGCGCGGTGAGTGCACGCCGAAGTCGGTGCCGGCGTACGCCCGCAGCTGCTGTTTGAACTCCTCGAAGGTCGGCGCGGCCGTACGGTCCTCGGCCACCCCCTCGGCGGGCACGACGATGCGGTACACCCCGTCCCCTCCGGGGATGGCGCCGAACCGTGTCTGGGTCTTGCGGACCTCGGCCACCACCGCGGCCAGTTCCTCCGGCGACGCGGTCAGTTCCATCTCGCCCAGCAGCGTCTCGACCCTGGAGGGCTCACCGGGAAATCCGACGCCGAGCAGCTTGCGCACCGTGCTGCGGCCGCCGTCGCAGCCGACGAGGTAGCGCGAGCGAAGCCGTGTACCGTCGGCCAGCTCGGCGGTCACCCCGTCCTCGTCCTGGCTCAGCCCGACCAGCTCGCAGCCGCGCCGGATCTCGGCGCCGAGTCCGGTGGCGTGCTCGGTCAGCAGCCGCTCGGTGACCACCTGCGGGATGGACAGGACGTACGAATGCGCGGTGTCCAGCCGGTCCGGCCACTCCTCGCCGATGCCGGCGAAGAAACCGCCGACCGTGAACTTCTCGCCGAGCGGGAGGAACCGCTCCAGCAGACCGCGCTGGTCCATCAGCTCGATGCTGCGCGCGTGCAGGCCGCGCGCACGGGACTGCCTGGGCTGCTCCGTCTCCTTCTCCAGCACGAGCACGTGCACGCCGTGCAGCCGCAGCTCACCGGCCAGCATCAAACCGGTCGGTCCGCCACCGGCAACGATCACGTCGATCATCAAGATCCCCCATTGAACAAGCTTGCATCGTCGGCCTGCTGATCCGCGCGGTCCGGCGGCGCGCACACCCGCTCGCACACCCGCTCGCGTCTTCGCGTCGACTGCACGCAACGGCGCCACGCTTCCCGTCGGCGGTTCGCGTCCGCGGGACCCGTACATGTCCATACGTGCATGTACTTCGCGAAGCCATGGATTTCCGCAGGCACTGGCCTCGGCTGGACATTCTGCGACACGACCAGGGCCTTGCCGCAAGGCCCCTGGTGCGCTATATGTTGAAGAGGGCAAGGAGTGGGTTATCTCCTTGCCTTTGCTTTTGCCGTCCCCGGCACGGGTCTTCGACTCCCGGCTCTGCTGACAGGCGTTGCCGCAGTCGTTGAGCGGCCCGGCAGGCCGACGGAGGCCGGGCCCGATGTGGTCTTCCTGAAGGGCATGAGCACCGTCGGCAGTTGGTTCAGTCGCGGCCGGCTCGGTTCTCCTTCGCGGGCCGGCCGGTCATCGTTTCACTCGTCGGCCGGGCTCCCCAGGACCTCGCGGATGACGTGCCGGGCGTTGGCCGAGATGATCGGATTGGTCGTCCGGTAGTACGGCAGCTGGATGACCGCCATGGACAGGGCCCAGCCCCGGCTGCGGGCCCAGGTCGCGTCGTCCGCGTCCACCGCCTCGCGGTACACCCCCCGCGCCGAGGCGGGCAGCAGGTTCCAGGCCGGGATGAGGTCGGTGGCCGGTTCGCCCATGCCCACGGTGCCGAAGTCGATGACCGCCGAGACGCGGCCGCCGGACAGCAGCAGATTGCTCGGCATGAGGTCGGAGTGCGTCCAGCAGGCCGGGCCCGTCCACCGTGGTGCCGCGAGGGCCTCCTCCCAGGCGGCGGTGATCTGATCGGCGTCGAAGGGTTCGTCGGTGCGGCGCAGCGCCTCGATCGCCGTACGCACATCCCGGTCTTCGGCGATCAGCGGCTCACCGCGGTGCGCGGGCGGACCGCCGGGGAGACCCACCTTGCGCATGGCGACCGCGAACTCCGCGAGATCGCGCGCCACGAGCTCGGACTCGGCCGCGGCCGCGGCCCCGGATCCGGGCTCGGCCCCGGGCTCGGCCAGGCGGCCCTCGACCGGGTTGCGGCCCTCGATCCACCGGTGCACCGCCCAGGCCAGGGGATACCCCTCCTCCGGGGCGGGAGCGCCGGTCGCCACCACCTCCGGGACCGGCAGCGGCAGCAGCGGCGCCAGCCGGGGGAGCAGCCGTGCCTCCACCGCGACCGCCTCGGCGCCGCCGGGGCGCAGCGGCAGACGGACGGTCAGCTCCTCGCCGAGCCGGTAGATCGCGTTGACCGTGCCTCCGGAGGCGAGCCGGCTGATCGGCAGGTCCGCCCACTGCGGGAACTGGGCGCGCAGCAGCCGCCGGACCAGGCCGGCATCGGTCGCGGCTTCGTCCGCGTGCATCCTGCCCATGTCCCCACCCACCAGCCGGCGTTGTCTCGGTTCCGAACCAGGATCGTCGCACGGCCGGACCGCGGCCGGGAGTTCATTTCCGCCGGCCGGCACCTGCCCACCCGCCCACCTGCCCTCCCTATGGCTGCACGGGCACCCAGCAGTCCGGCCCGCCGCCGCGCCAGTCGACGAGGGCCGGGTCCGTGAGGTCGAAGTCCTCGGCGTTCTCCATGCCCGTGGCGGCGAGGAAGACGGTGATGTCGCTGAGCCGGTACGCAGTGCCCAGGCTCTGCCCGTCGCACCGCACCCGGCGCCAGCCCCGGTGGTCGGGGGGATGGACGACGAGGCGGAGAGCCGGTATCGGGGTGTCGTCGTCGGCGTCGTCCGGGAACGCTGCCGCGTCGTGTCCCCGGTCGCCGCCGGGGCAGGCGCTCGTCATGCCGCCCTCGCCCAGTCCCGCGCCGCGCGGGCCCGCGCCCTGCGGCGGAGCTCGACGGGACCGCCCGCCGCACGGCCGGGGCGCGACCAGTACGGATGGACGGAGATCGCGCACGAGAGCGCGATCAGCCGGCGGCGGAGCATGGTCGTGCCGCCTGTTGCGGGGCGTCCGGCCAGTTCCCGGTAGGTACGGAGCCAGTCCGCCTGGAGCCCGATCAGGTCGTCGGGGAAGGAGGTGGTGCACTGCATGCATTAATTCAAGCATGTGTTCGATTTTTGGTGCGAGTGGAGCTCAGGCCAAAGACGGGACGGGTGGAGCCCGATATCGCGCCCGCTGTACCAGTGAGGGCCGTGGCACGGGATACTGGCCGCATGGCTCAGCTCTCGTCCCCGCTCCCACCGGCACCCGTCGGCGAGGTCCTGCGCGAGCGGTACACCAACCGCCTGCCCGCCTCCCTCGACGACCTGGCCGGCCCGACCCGCGGAGTGGTGGAGCTGCCCCTGCACGTCGCCTGGTCCGGTCTGCGCAGGTACGACCTGGACCGGCCCCGCCAGCGGATGAGCCTGTACCGGACCGTCCTGGCCGAGGGCCAGCGCGACGACCTCACCGCACTCCTCGACCGCGACCTGCTGACCGAGCAGTGGCCGGCCCTGCGCACCCTGGTCAGCCGGCACGTCCGGCAGGTCTGGGAAGCACGTTTCCCGCAGCTCACGGCGGCCCGGACGCGGACGACGTCCGCGGCGTGAACCTCAGCGCCCTCCACCGCCGGCTCCTGGCCGACGTGATAGCCATCGGCACCCCGTACCCGCTCGTCATCACCGGCGGGTACGCCGTGCAGGCCCACGGCCTCGTAGACCGCCTCAGCCAGGACCTCGACGTCGCCACCGAGAACCCGGCCCCGATGGCCGACATCACCGCCGACCTGGTCCACGAGCTGGCCGAACGCGGCTGGCAGGTCGCCGTCATCGCCGTCGACCCGCTGTCCGCCCGCCTGATGGTCACCGACCCGGCGGACGGCTCCGAATGCGAAGTCGACATCCTCAAAGAGAACCTCTGGAGCACCCCGGCCCACACCGAGTACGGCCCGGTCCTCGCCCTCGACGACGTCATCGGCACCAAGGTCCGCGCCCTGGCCGACCGCGGCGCGCCCCGCGACCTCATCGACGTACACGCGGCCTCGCACCGGCGCACCACCGCCGAGCTCGAACACCTCGGCCGCCGGCACGGCCGCGACGAGTTCCGCCTCGACGACCTCCGCGACCGCCTCGCCGGCGCCGACTGGTACGACGACGAGGACTTCCTCGCGTACGGCCTCGACCCCACGGCCGTCACCGGCCTCCGTGAGTGGGCCCAGCGCTGGGCGACCGACATCGAGCAGCGCCTCGCCTGCGACACCGGCGACGACCCCGTCTGACGGCGGGCCCGGCGGCCGCTCGCCATGCACCGTGGTGGTGCGTTGACCCGGATCGCTTCGCGGGCATGGCCGCCCGGGTGACCTCTCGGGCAGGCACCCCGCACGTCAGGGCGGGTCTGACGGCCGCCCCTCGGCGCAGGCCCTAGCGTCGGACCATGCACTCGGCGCGCGTGGAGTCGGCGGGCGACACCGTGCCCGGCCTGTCCGCCGGGCGGGTCGCGCTGGCCTGGCTGACGCAGTTCCTGGTGGGCACCGACCTCTTCGTGGTGGCGCCGCTGCTCCCCGACATCGCCACGTCGTTCGACGTCTCCGCGACCGACACCGGCCTGCTGATCACGGCCTTCTCGATCGCGTACGTGGTGGCTTCGCCCTTCGCCGGCTGGATCTCCGACCGCTGGGACCGCGCCGGGGTCCTGGTCGGGGCCCTGGTGCTGTTCTCGGTGGCCAACGCCGGCACCGCACTGGCGCCGGGTTTCGCCCTGTTGCTGGTGTCCCGCGTGGTGGCCGGTATCGCGGCCGCCGCGACCGGTCCCACCGTGTACGCGCTCGTCAGCACCCGTGCGCGGCCCCAGGCTAGGGCGCAGGTGCTGGCCGTGGTGGGATCGGGCCTGCTGACCGCCCTGTGGGTGGGCGCCCCCGCGGGGTTGCTGCTGGGGCGGTACGTGGGCTGGCAGGCCGTCTTCGTCATCCTGGCCGCAGGCACGTTCCTGCTGGCGTTCCCCCATGCGTTGGTCTGGCGTGCCCGGCCGGTCCCGGCAGCCGCCTCCCCGCCGGGGGCGCCGCAGCGGGCCGGACGTCCCGGTACGGGCGTCGCGGTGTCCGCCGTCGCCGTGACGACCCTGTGGGCCTTCTCGGTGTACAGCCTGTACACCTTCCTGGCCATCGCGCTGCACTCCGACGGCAGGGCCACCGCCGTGACATGGCTTCTGGTGGTCTACGGCATCGGGGCCGTCGTCGGCGGGCAGGTCGGCGGCCGTTTCGCGGACCGGGCCGGCGCGGTGCGGGTGACCAGGTCGGTACTGGCGCTGACGGCCGTCCTGGAGGCCGTCGTGGCGCTCGTGTACCCGGTCACGTGGGCGCTGGCCTGCGCGCTGGGCCTGTTCGCGCTGGCCGCGTACGCCTTCTTCCCCGCCCAGCAGCGCCACCTGGTCGACATGTTCCCCGAACGGGCGACCGCCGTGCTGTCCTGGAACAACAGCGCACTGTTCGTCGGCCTGTCCCTGGCCGGCGCCGTCGGCGGACAGATCGTGCACGCCCTGGACTACCAGGCACTGCTGTACATCGGCGCCGCCGTGGCCGTACCGGCGTGCCTCATCGCCCGTGGCCGGGCCCGCGACAGGGAGGTGCAGTCGTGAACGACGTACCCGCTGCCGGTCCGGCCCCCACCGGTGACGGCCGGTACGGGGGCAGGACCTGTCGCGGTGCGGCCGCTCTCATACGGCGCGGGTGCGGGCGGGCAGGTGATCGGCGCTCATCAGGAACACGTCCGGCGAGAAGTCCGGGCCGCCCACCACCAGTCCTCGACCACCCGGCCCCCGACGCGGACGGTCACCACGCCGTCGGCCGATCCGGGCGCCCGTGAACCGTGGCTTCCTCGTTCAGGCCGCCGTCCGGCCGTCGACCGGGATGTCCAGCCGGTCGGCCACTGTGGTGAGGGCCGTCCCGAGGGGGAGCTCGACCCGGGTGACGGCGTGCCGGTCGCCCCGGGTCGCGTCCCGGTTGACGATCAGCACCGGCTTCCCGGCCTGGGCTGCCTGGCGGACGAACCGGAGCCCTGACATCACCGTCAGCGAGGAGCCCAGGACCAGCAGCGAGGCCGCCTCACGGACCAGCTCGCGACAGTGCTCGACCCGGCGCGGCGGAACGGCTTCGCCGAAGAACACCACGTCGGGTTTGAGGATGCCGCCGCAGATCGAGCAGGGCACCACGCGGAAGTCCCCGACCTGTTCCCGGGTGAGGTCGGCGTCACCGTCCGGGTTGAGTCCGGCGGCCACCGGCTCGAAGCCTTCATTGGCCTCCTCCAGCCGCCGAGCCAGTTCGCGGCGCGGGCTGAAGGCTCCGCAGGAGAGGCAGACGACCCGGTCCAGGCTTCCGTGGAGTTCCACGACGCCCTCGCTGCCGGCAGCCTGATGCAGGCCGTCGACGTTCTGGGTGATCACAGCCGAGACCAGGCCGTGGCGCCCGAACGCGGCCACGGCCCGGTGCCCGGCGTTGGGCCGGGCGCGGCCGAAGGTGCGCCAGCCGAGGTGGCTGCGCGCCCAGTACCGCTGCCGCGCCTGGGCGCCGGAGGTGAAGTCCTGGTAGGTCATCGGGGTGTGCCGGAGCAGGCTCCCGCCCTCGCCCCGGTAGTCGGGGATGCCCGACTCCGTGGAGATGCCCGCCCCGCTGAGCACCAGCACACCGCCGGTGCTCAGCGCATCGGCCACCGGCTCCAGATCCTTGGTGCCCGGCGGCAGGTCCTCGGTGGGGGTCCAGTTCAGAGTGGGGCGCATGCGCATGCCGCCAGGGTACGGAACGGGCCTGCCGGCACCAGGGTCGTCTGATCACCATCGTCGTCATCATTCGATCAGTGAAGGGGGGGCGTGTCCGAAGAGCGGCTCGCTCGGCTTCCCCGACCCCGGCCCCGACCCCGGCCACGCGGCCCGGCACCGGACCGCCTCTTCGCCATCGGTGGCACCGACAACGGCGAACACCTCTTCCGGGTCACCGGACTCAGGACAGCCGGCATGCGTGGAACCGGTTGGAGTGGATGTTCCCGAACGACGCGGGGATCCGGGCGATGCCCTGGTCCGGGCGGATGGTCCGACTCCGGCCCCGGTACGCGGTGTTGTTGTACACGGTGACGCACCGGCCCCAGACCTGGCCGTTCCGGTGCCACGTCCCGGCACTGTTCCACACCGACTCGCCGCCGTTGAATCCGACGTACGCGGTCGTCTCCGGATACCGCGGCATGTCCTGCGATCCGGGAGGCCGCAGGCCTCGCGACGGCCTGCGGGGGCTGTTCCACCGCACCTCCGTTCCGCCTTGATCGCACCACCGGACGCCGTGCCCGGTGCCGGCCGTAGCCGCCTGTGACCGGCCGTCGGCGCAGTGGAACCACACCCCTGGCTCCGCCTGGTCCCCCGGACGGAACCAGGCGGGCCCGGCCTTTCAGCGGATCAGGCGTGGACCGGGGCCCAGGAGGTGCACTTGCGCTCGCTGCCCTTCACGACGCACCTTCCACCGGCCAGGTGCATCGGCTACGGGGAGGCCAAGACCGTCCGCGCCGGCCGCGGTGCCGGCTCCGGCGCGAGCAACGGCCCGGGGCGCTGGTCGAAGCGGCCTGTCAGAGCCGGACGATGACGAGGGCGGTGTCGTCGGTCGCGCCTCCGGTCGGGAGGAGCTCCAGCAGGACGGCGTCGGCAAGGCGTTCGGGGACGGCCGCACGGTGTCGGGTGAGGGAGTCGGCGAGGCGGGCGAGGCCGGTGTCGATGTCCTCGCGGCGGCGCTCGATCAGGCCGTCGGTGTAGAGGACGAGGGTGTCGCCCTCGGTGAAAGCGATGGTGGCCTGGGGGCGGGGGACGTGGTCGGGGCGGGCGCCGAGCGGGGGATCGGTGGCCTGGTCGAGGAATTCGACGGTGCCGTCGGTGCGCAGGAGGGCGGGCGGGGGGTGGCCGGCGCTGCTGTAGGCGATGGTGTGGGTGTCCCAGTCGATGCAGGTTTCGACGGCGGTGGTGTTCTCGGCGCCTTCGACGGAGCGGGCGTACAGGCCGAGGACTTCCAGGGCTCGGGCGGGGCCGTCGGCGACACGGGAGGCGGCGCTGAGGGCGCTGCGGAGCAGGCCCATGACGCCGGCGGCGTGCAGGCCGTGACCGACGACGTCGCCGACGGCGACGCCGATGCGGTCGCCGGGCAGGTCGACGAGGTCGTACCAGTCGCCGCAGACGTTGAGGGAGCCGACGGCCGGTCGGTAGCGCACGGCGGCACGGTGATGCCCCACCGGTCCGGGAGTGGGGAGCATCGCTTCCTGGAGGGCGAGGGCCACCTCGCGTTCGCGGGCGTGGGCCATCCGCAGCCGCTCGTTGACTTCCTGCAGTTCCCGGGCGCGGGTGTAGAGCTCGGCCTCCAGCACGCGGGTGTGGCTGCCTTCGGGTCCCCCGCGGGCCCTGATCAGCGCTGTGACCTCCTCCACGCGATGGACCAGCAGCACCACCCGGCCGTCCGGGCCGACGACGGGGGCATTGACCGGGCTCCAGTACCGCTCCTCCCACTCGCCGGGCCGTTCCACGGACTCCACGTCGTAGCGTTGCAGTGCCATGGTGTCCCGTTCGCCGGTGGCGAGCACCCTCTTGAGTGACGCCGCCAGGTTCCGCGCGCCGGTCGCGGAGGCATCGTTCGGGTTGTCGGGAAACACGTCGAACAGGTAGAGGCCCACCAGCTGCTCGCGCGTGCGCCCCGAAAGGCGCGCGAAGTCCTCGTTCACGTCCGCGTACT
The DNA here is from genome assembly GCF_040302565.1 of Streptomyces sp. NPDC097981. Lineage (NCBI taxonomy): Bacteria > Bacillati > Actinomycetota > Actinomycetes > Kitasatosporales > Streptomycetaceae > Streptomyces > Streptomyces sp. NPDC097981. Next base: position 37,665 of record NZ_JBEORW010000038.1, on the reverse strand, counting down.
TGAGGTCGGGAGTCAGGAGCGCGACCATGCCGGGCAGCGCCTGGAACACTGCCGCGTAGTTGATCCCCGCCTCCGCCATGCTGCCTGCCTAGTGCTCGGTACCGTCCCTGATTTCCACGACAGGAGCATCGGTAATGGTGCGGGCAGCCGCGGTGAGGCTCACTGGCAGCGGCATCGGCTTCGCTGAAAAGCACCCCGTTCGGCGCGCGGCCAGGGCCCCGCAGCCGACCTGCCGCCGAAGTTCCGGCCGTGCGCACCGGCAGGGCTCCCGACCCGGAACGGGACGGCGCCCCGGGGCTCCTGGGGGTGCTGGTGAGCATCAACTTGGCTCTGCAGCAAAGAAATTGACTTGCAGTCACGAGTACTGTGTTCTCGCATTGATCGCACACTGACTGGAAGGGAAACCTTTTATGAAGATGAAGCGACTGGCGCAGGTCGGTCTTGCCCTGGCGGCGAGCGTGATCATGGTCGGGGGGATGGAAGGCTCCGCCACCGCGAGCGGGCTCAACGTGAGTGTCAGCAAGAGCTGGGGCACGTCGACGTTCTACCCGGACGGTGACTGGCTCTACATCACCGACCACATCGCCGACGGATACTCGGTGCACGGCAAGATCCAGCAGAGGGTCTGCGCCAATGTCGGCTGTGACGGCTACACGTGGGTGGACCTGCGCACCGGTTGTTACGACACCACCAGCATCGGCGACAACGGCACCGAGATCCGCCAGTGCAACTACGACATCGCCGAAAACGTCCCGGTGCGCGTGTGCGAGGCCCGCTACAGCGGCGGCAGCCGCTACGGCGACTGGTACTGCAGCGACGAGACCAGGTCCTGATCCCGCGCACGCTCTGACCAAGGGGCGGTGCCGGCTGTGCCGAGCCGGCCCGGCCCCGAGCACGAGGACGCACAGCGCGTGGGACTTCCCGTAGTCGGCGGGCGAGTGCGCGTGCGTTCCTCGTCGGCGGGAGCGAGAGGGCGCCCCCCGTCGCGTCGCCCGGGACGACGGCGAGCGGCTGCGCCGCGTACCGGGCCTCCGTCGTACCCGGCCGCGTACGCTCGGCAGTATGCCCCGCTCTTCACGGAAGGCCCGCCGGCTCGTCGCCGACGGGCGTACCTACATGTGGACGGTTCGCCACGGCCACTGCGTGCTGGGAAACGGCGGCTGCCGCAAGACCCTCACGCTGTGCTCTTACCCGTCGGGCACCGGCGGCCTGCTGCGCTTCGTCTTCGATGAGGGTCCCGGTCGGTACGTCGCGGGTTTCACCACGGGGTCGGGGGAGGTGGGGGCCGTTGGTGTCGGCGCCCTCAACCTGCACGAACCGGGCACCGTACGGTTCCTGCTCGACACGGCGGTGGCCCGCGGCTGGGAACCGGGGGAGAGGCGGGAAGTGAAGGTCGACGGCTGGACCTTCCTTGAGGCGGCGGTCGCCGTACGGGGCTGACGCCGCGGCCGCGCCGCTGCCCCGGGTGCGGTACCGCGCGGCCCGGCGCCCCTGCCAATTCCCTGTGACAACGCGGATTCGCGGCCCGGGGAATTAGCTGCGGAAAATGCTCCGCATGTGTGGTGGATCAATGCTTGATTCTGGCTTGATTACTGCCGGAGGTGTGGTCCACGGCGTATTGATCAGGCCAGCCCATTCTCGGTGATCACCACAAGCCGACCAAAACACTCAACTGGCCCGTTTTCGCCGGAAGATGGACACCTCGCGACGTCGTTCGGCAGCCGAATGATAAGAAGCCAGCCATTCTGATGGCCGGATTGCCCCATTCCACTACGAGTTGATCAGCGCCTTTCCGTGATCTTGCCGCTCGCGTCGCATGCCCGATGGCTGGAACGAGGTGCTTAAACCGGCCATCGCTTTAGGGCTGCGTGCTAAAAATCTTCTACAGCCGCTCCCAGGTGCGGAATTCAGTCGAGCCCGACCGGGGGCGGGAATTCATGAAATTCACAGTGGAGGTAAACATGGAGAAGGACTTCGATCTCGATGTCCGCGTGGCCGTTGCCCCGGTCCAGGACACCACGCAGGGCTTCGCAAGCATCGGCAGCACCTGCTGGTCCTGCAACAACGCTTCCTGCGGTTGTCCGATCACGGTCGGCTACCCGACGGTCTGCTGATCACCTGACGGGCATGTGCCCGTACGGAGGAGCTCCCGGTGCCGTCCGGCGCCGGGAGCCTTCCGGGAGGTCCAGGGCTTCCCGGGAAACGGCCGGCGGCCGGCCTCGGCGCGCCGTTCGCAGAGCGATGCCGAGAAATCGTTGTGAATCGGGGGGAGTCCGCGGTGGCGGTGCTGGAATTCGATACGAGGACCGCCGAGGTGGCCCGCGCCATGGCCGACCGGCTGGCGGCGTTCGCGGATGCGGCCGTGGAGACGCCGCACAAGACCGCGGGCCCCGGGGCCGCGGCGCACGGGTCGAGCCTGGCCGACGGCTACCCGGGGATCGCGCTGGCGCTGCTGCACGCCGACAGGACACTGGACGAGCCGAAACTCATCGACGCGGCGCATGCCCTGCTCCGCCGCTGCGCACAGGCCACCGCCGAAGAGCCGCTGTCCGGAGCCGGTCTCTACGCCGGCACCGCGGGTTTCGCCTCCGTCCTGCTCGACTTCGCGGCGTACGACCGCCGCTACCTGCCGTCCCTGCGCCGGATCGCCGACCGGCTCGGCGAACAGATCGTGGCCACGCCCCGTCTGGAGCCCGGGGCGGGCCTGCCCGTCGCCGTCTTCGACGTCATCTCAGGCGCGGCCGGTCAGCTGGCCGCAGCCGCCCGGCTCTGCACGGCCCTGGAGTCCTCGCCCGGCGAACCGATCCGCACCGCGGCCGAGCGGCTGACGGAGTACCTCCTGCGGGTGACCGAGCCGGATGCCCGGCAGCGGCCCGGCTGGTTCACCTCCTCGGACTACTTCCCGGACTATCCGGGGTACGAGGAGCAGGCACCGCACGGGATGTACAACCTGGGCTTCGCCCACGGCCTGCCGGGCATCGTCTCGGCCCTGTGCGCCGCGGCCGCCGCCGGGATCGGCGGTCCGGGCCCGGCCGAACGCCTGGAACAGGCCACGGCCTGGCTGGTCCGGAACCGGCTCAGGGACGATGTGCCCGGCGCCGCCTGGCCGAACCTCCTGCGGGCCGAGGAGGGAACCGGACTGCCCGTCGCCCCGGTCGGCGGGCACGCCGCGCGTGCTGCCTGGTGTTACGGCGCTCCGGGAATCGGCATCGCCCTGCTGAGCGCCTCCAAGGTGCTCGGCGACACCGCTCTTGAGGCGACCGCGGTCGGGGCCCTCCAGCGGGTGGCGGACTGGGCGCCGGCCGAGCGGAACATCTTCTCGCCCAGTCTTTGCCACGGCAACGCCGGACTGCTGGCGGTCTATCAGAGGGCCCACGCGGTCACGGGTTCGGCCTCCTTCCGGGCCATGGCCGAGGACTCGCTGTCGACCGTCCTGTCGCTGGCGGACGAGGCCCTTCCCTACGTGGTGGCGGACGAGCCCCTGCGTGGCGACTTCGTCGACGACCCGGGGTTCCTCAACGGCGCCGCCGGTGTGCTGCTCGCGCTCTGCGGGGCTCTCGCACCGCAGGCGACGGGGTGGGACGAGGTTTTCTTCCTCACCCCCGCCTGACCGAGACCGAGACCGAGACCGAGACCGCGACCGCCCGGCGACGGACACAGAACCGCCGCACCCCGTGACAGCGCTGCACCAGCACAGCTAAGGACTGAGCGTGACCCGTCGGAACGCCGAGATCAGCGACCGCAACCCCGGGAGAGACCGCACCTACGCCGCACGGGACTTCTTCCTGCTCCGCGCGCCGGGCCTGCCGACCCCCGAGATCACGAACCTGCTGGCAGCCGGGGCGGAGCCGGCCGGCGCCGACCCGGCCGACACCGACCCGGCCGGGTGGGAGGCCCGCTATCTGCGCGGTCTGCTGGACCTGTGGGCGAAGCCCGGGGTCCGCTCGGCGATCTCTCTGGCGGCCCCGGACCTGGCCCGCGCCGTGGAGGGCATCGACACCCTCTCGGCCCGGGACCGGCGACGCGCGATGATGAGCCTCGGCCGGTACCTGAACCGGATGAGCATGCGGCCGACCCCGCTGGCCACGGTGGCGGGCGTGGCGGTCGGCGCGTTCCCGGGACCGGCCCCGGCCGCCTCGCCCACCCGGCCCGGCGCCCCCACCGGTACCCGGCTCGGCGTGCCGGCGATCGTCAACGCCGTGGCCAGGCCGGACATGGGCTGGGTGCTGCACCTGTTCAAGTCGGTCACCGACGCCCCGCGGGTCCGTCCCGAACTGGAGCTGCGCACCAACGACCTGATCCACCGGAGCCGGGGCCGGGCCTGGCTGTCCACCGCCGACGCCTACGGCGAGGGATCACGACGCTCGGCCTCGATCCGCTGGTCCCCGGCGGTCCGGCTCGTGCTGGAGTCGGCCCGTACGCCGAAGGCCTTCGGCGAGCTGTACGACGAGCTGACGCAGCGGTATCCGGCAGTCCCCCCGGAGAAGGTCACCGCGCTCCTGGACCAGTTGGTCGAGCTGGCCTTCCTGATCACCGCGCACCGGCCGGTCCTGCTGGAGGGCTCGGAACAGCCATCGCTGTCGGCCCGGTTGGAAACCGCCTGCGACCGCGACGCGGTGGCCGCGCTGGCGTCCGTCGAGGCCGCGGTGGCCGCGTTCAACACCGTCGGCGACGTGGCCGCCCTGGAGGCGCTCCAGGAGGAGATGGCCCCTGCGGCGCGGCAGGTGAGCAAGGACTACGCCGGGCCCCTGCTGCGGATCGACGCCCGGCTGAACGTCCCCGCCCGGCCCGTCCTTCCGGCCGAGGTCCAGACGCTGGCGGAGGACGCCGCCGAGATCCTGACCACCGTGGGCGACGTCTGCCGGTACCCGTTGCGGCTGCGCGACTACGCGACGGCGTTCACCGAGCGCTACGGCGCACAGGCCGAGGTCCCGGTCCTGGAGGTGCTCTCCGAGGAGACGGGGCTGGGCGCGCCGGCCGGTTTCCGGAATCCGCCCCGTTCCTTCGAGTTGCAGCCGACCACCACGCACGACCGGAGCAGGGAGGACCGGGACGCGGTCCTGCACCGGCTCGCCGCCGATGCGATCAGCCGCGGCAGTCTGGAGGTGGTCCTCGACGAGCGGTGGACGGCCGAGCTGCGCAGTTACGACGACCGGCCGCTGAGGCCCGCCATCGACGTACACCTGCAGGTGGCGCCGCCGACCTCTCCGAGGGCCGGGTGGCGCGGGGTGGTCACGGCGGTGGCGTACGGCGGCCGGACGTTCGCCCGGTTCCACGATCTGCTGGGCACGGAGGGGCGCCGGGGGCTGGCGGAGCTGGCCGAGGCGGAGGCCGCGCTGCTGCCCGGAGTGGCGGTGGTGGAGCTCACCTACCTGCCGGAGAAGGCCCGGGCCACGAACGTCGCGGTCCGTCCGGCGGTACGCGCGCTGGAGCTGCCGCTCAACGTGGCGCCGGGGCTGCCCGCCCACCAGGTGATCGCGCTCGAAGACGTGGTCGTGGGCGTGCGCGAAGGACGGCTCTACCTGCACAGCCCGGTCCTCGGGTGCGACCTGCACGTCACCCAGCACACCATGCTCAATCCGCTGATGGCGCCGAACGTCGGCCGCTTCCTGCTCGACGTCTCCTCGGCGGCCTTCCGCGACGTCTCGCCGTTCGACTGGGGCTCCCTGTCGGCCGGCATGCCGTTCCTTCCCCGGGTCACCCGGCGCGACCTGGTGCTGAAGCGCGCGCGCTGGCTGCTGAGCGCCTCCGGACTGCCGGCCGGCTGTACGGGCTCGTCGGCAGCCTTCACCACGGCCGTCGCAGCCTGGCGCGAGCAGTGGAACGTACCGCGCCTCGCCGTCCTCACCCAGGGCGACAACACCATCCTGCTCGACCTGGAGAGCGCCCCCTCACTGGAGGAGCTGCGGCTGGCCGCCGCCCGGGACACGGACTTCGTGCTGCGGATCGAGGAAGCGCTGCCGGGTCCCGAGGACGGCTTCCTCCGGGACGAGGCCGGAGCCCCCTTCGCCGCGGAGGTCGTGGTGCCCGTGCTGCGCCGGCAACAGGCACCGGCGCCCCGGGAGACGGCCGTCGCCCGGCGGCGGGTCACCGACGCCGACCGGCTGCGGCCGGTCGGGGGGCCGTGGGTCTACGCCAAGCTGTACGTGGAGCACGACGCGCAGGACGCCCTCCTGGTGGAGGAGGTGACGCCGCTGGCGCGCTCGCTGGCCGATCGCGGCCTGGCGGGGCACCCGTTCTACCTCCGGTACGGCGATCCCGCCCCGCATCTGCGCTTGCGCTTCCGGGCCACCGATCCGGCCCGCGCCGCCGAGCTGCTGGGCGAGGTGGCGACGTGGGCCCACGGCCTGGTCGTCGAAGGCCGGATCATCGACGTCTCCTTCGAGACGTACCGGCGCGAGATCGAACGCTACGGCGGACCCGACCTGATCGACGCCGCCGAGGAGCTGTTCTGCCAGGACAGCGCCGCGACCCTGGCCCTGCTGCAGCACCTCGCCGCCCCCGCACCGGCGGGCGAGGTCCCGCTGGACCGGGCCGGGCTCACCGTGCTCAGCCTCGAAGCCGTCGGCCGGGTGCTGGTGCCCGACGTCGCCGAACGGCACGAACTGGCACGGAAGATGGCCGGACCGCAGGCCGGCGGTGCGGAGTACCGGGCCGTCGCACGCCGGCTGTGGCAGGGACACACGGCGCCCGGCGGCGAGGCCGCGGTGCTCCGGCAGGTGGACGCCCTCTGGCGGCCCCGGGGCACCGCGTACGCGGCCCGGGCCGCCGAGCTCGAACGGACCTGCGCACTCTGGTCGGACCGAAAGGACGTCCTGCGCAGCCTGTTCCACATGCACAGCAACCGGATGGGCCTGCGGCGTGAGCAGGAGGACGCCGCGTACGGCATGTGGCGGCGGCTGCTCGACCGGGTCGCCGCGACCGGGCACGCCCCGGCGGCGGGGCGGTCCCGGTGAGCCTCCACCCCCACCTCCACCCCCGGCTCCGGCGGCTGGCGGCCGCGCCGCGACCGGGCCTGCTCGTGCTGCGCCAGTCCTGGCGCAGTGACCGTGCCGGAACCGCCCAGGCGGTCCTCGTCTCGCTGCTCGTCGGCATCCTGCCGGCCGGCCAGGTCACCCTCACCGCGGGCTTCGCGACGGCTCTGCTGCACGCGGCGAACAGCTCGCACCCGCAGCTCCGGAACGTGCTGTTCTACCTGGTCCTGCTGGCCCTGCTGGGCCTCGGTTCGCAGCTGCTGACGCTGTTGCAGGGCCGGGCCATGCAGCGCTGTCAGAGCAGGCTGTCGGCCCATCTCTCCGACGAGATCATCAGCCGGGCGAGCCGATTCACGCTCTCCCAGGTGGAGGACCCGAAGATCCAGGACTCGCTGCAACGGGCCGTCCGGGAGGTGGGTTTCCGTCCCGGCATGATGCTCTCCCAGGTGGTGCAGACGGCCACCCAGGTGGTCGCCTTCGGCTCGGTCGGGGTGATCTTGTGGACCCTGGACTTCCGGGTGGCGCTGCTGGCCATGCTCGCCCCGGTCCCGACGGTGGCCGCGCAGATCCTGCAGGGCAAGCGCGCCCACGCGCTGGAGCACGGGCGCTCCGAGCAACGGCGCCGGCTCAACTACTGGCAGCACCTGGCCTCGCAGCCGAACTCGATGAAGGAGGTGCTGGCCTTCCGCCTGGCCCCGGTGGTCCTCACCAACCACCGCCGGCTGCTGGCGGGGATCGTCGGCGCGGATCTGCGGCTGGCCGACCGGAACCTCCGCCTCTCCATCCCGATGGTGATCCTGACCGCGGCACTGACCATCTCCGCACAGGCCACGGCGATCCTGGGCGGCACCGACGCCCGGCACGTGGCGGGGCTGCTGGCGGTGATCCAGGCGATCGGCATGCTGCAGAGCAGCGCGCAGATCCTCTACGGCGCGGTGTCCGGGATGTACGTCAACCAGCTCTACCTCGGCAACGTGAACGAGTTCCTCGCCGTCGAACACACTCCGCTCCCGCAGGGCGAGCTGACCTTCCCGCAGAAGATCAGTGAGGGCATCGAGTTCCGCGACGTGTCGTTCAGCTACCCCGGCAGCGGGCGGCACGCCCTGGAGAACGTCTCGTTCACCCTCAAACCGGGCCAGGTGACGGCGGTCGTCGGCCTGAACGGCGCGGGGAAGTCCACCCTCGGCAAGCTTCTCGGCCGTCTCTACGAGCCGACCGGGGGCTCGATCGCCGTCGACGGCGTCCCGCTCGCCGGCTTCCGGCTGGACAGCCTGCGCGACCGGGTCTCGTACGTCTTCCAGAACTACGTCGAGTACCAGCTTTCGGTCGGGGAGAACATCTCGCTCGGCCTGGTGCACGAGGCCGACCAGGGGGCCGCGCGGGTCGAGGCCGCGGCCCGCGAAGTGGGAATGCACGAGCACATCGCCTCCCTCCCCCAGGGCTACGACACACAGGCCGGGAAGCTGTTCACGGGCGGCGTGGAGTTCTCCGGCGGCCAGTGGCAGCGACTGGCCATCGCCCGGAGCACGGTGCGCTCGGCCAGCGTGCGGGTCATGGACGAGCCGACCGCGGCGCTCGACACCATCACCGAGGCCGAGCTGCTCGACACCCTGACCACCGCTGCCTCCGGCCGGATCTCGCTGCTGATCGCCCACCGCTTCTCATCCGTGCTGCGCGCGGACCGGGTGCTGGTCTTCGACCGCGGCCGGCTCGTCGAGGACGGCGACCACCAGGAGCTGATGAGTCTCGGCGGTCTGTACGCGCGCATGTACGAGGCACAGACCGCCGGCCACGAACCCTCGGCGGGAGCCGGGACGGGAGCCCGATGATGAAACTCACCGCGTTCGACCAGGTCCTGGTCTACGGCGCCACCGGCCCGGCCGGGGCCGCCCGGGAGTCGGTCAGGCTGGCCGCGGCGGCCGAGCACCTGGGGTACGACCGGTTCTGGGTCGCCGAGCACCACGGTGCGACCAGCGGCTGCGGCTCGCCCGAGGTGCTGGTCACCGCTGCCGCGGCAGCGACCGGCACCATCCGCGTGGGCACCGCTTCGGTCCTGCTGCCCCACTACGCGCCCCTGAAGGTGGCGACCACCTTCAACCTGCTGGAACGGCTCTTCCCCGGGCGGATCGACCTCGGCATCGGCCGCGGCCCCGGCGGGGTCGAGTCCGTCGTCAAGCAGCTCGCGGGCCCCGACGAGGCGCCCTATCCGGAGAAGGTCGAGCGCCTCCTGGCCCATGTCTCCGCCGGGACCGACCTGCTGCCCGCGTCCTCTCCGCCCCAGCTGTGGCTGACCGGCGCCGGCCCCGGCGGCGCGCAGCTCGCCGCCCGCCACGGGCTGCCGTTCTGCCTCGCGCAGTTCGCCCACGGCACCGTGCGGCCGGACATCGTCGAGCTGTACCGGGAAAACTTCCGCCCCGGCCCGCTCGGGGCGGCCCCACGCGTCAGCGTCGCTGTCCGGGTGGCCTGCGCGGACGACCCGAAGGACGTCCGGCTCCTGCGCTCCCTCCTCACGCTGGCCGCCGCCCCGACGAGCCGCCGCACCCTTCCGTCCTGGGACGAGCTCCACGCCCTGGAGTCCACCGCCACCTCGCCGGGCGCGGACACGGACGGCATGTCCGTGCTCGCCGGAACCCCCACGGAGGTGGGCGAGAAGCTCGCCGCACTGATCGCCGCCTACTCTCCTGACGAACTCGCGGTCACCACCGCCTGCCCCGACTTCGACCTGCGGGTGCGGACCTTCGAGCTGGTCCGCGCCATGGACCCGGCCGCCACGGCGCTGCCCGTCTAGATGCGGACGGTATGTGTCCGCAAGAGGGTGCACTCTGTGGTTGTCGGCGCACCCGGGCCCCGGAGCAGGGGCGGAGGTGCTTCGGCGTGCCTGACGGCCCTCCGGCCGTCAGGCGTCCCACACCCCCCTTCGACGGAAAGGACGGCCTCGGCGCTTTCGACCGCCGCCGCCCCCCCATGACCATTTCCCGACCGAGGATCACCGACGCGCAGCGGCGCGCCCGCCTCGCCACCGCCCACCTCCTGGCCCCCGCAGCGCGGGCGGCAACGCCCGAGCAGGTCACCGATGCCCTCCTCGCCCTGCACGCCACGGACCCGGCCACCGTCTACCTGGCGGTGGCCGCCCGCATGACCGATCCGGCGCCGGCGCGGCTGGAGCGGGCCCTGTACGAGGAGCGGAGCCTGGTGCGGATGCTGTGCATGCGCCGCACCATGTTCGTGGTGCCCCGCGACCTCGCGCCCGTGGTCGACGCGTCGACCACGAGGACCGTCGCGGCCCGGGAGCGAAAGAACCTCCTGAAAGTGCTGGGGGAGCAGCACGGCCACGGCGAGGACTGGCTGGCCGCCGCCGAGCGGGCCGTGCTCGGAGCTCTGGCCGGCTTCGGCGAAGCCACCGCCGCCGAGCTCTCGGGCGCCGTGCCCGCCCTGCGCACGCAGATCACCCTCTCGCCCGGCAAGCCGTACCAGGCGACACCCCGCATCACCAGCCGGGTGCTCGGGGTGATGGCTGCGCAAGGCCGGATCCGGCGCGGCCGCCCGCTGGGCACCTGGGCGTCCTCGCAGTTCCGCTGGGCGCCGGCCGAGCCCCACCCCGACCTCCCGGCCGACGACGCCCGCGCCGAACTCGCCACCCGCTACCTGCAGTCCTTCGGCCCCTCGACCACCGAGGACGTCAAGTGGTGGACGGGCTGGACCCTCACCGACACCCGCCGGGCCCTGGCCCGTACCGGAGCTGTCGAGGCCGACCTCTCCCACGGGCCCGGCCACGCCCTGCCCGACCAGCTCGATCTGCCCTCCGGGACCGAACCCGCGGCTGCCCTGCTGCCCTCCCTCGACCCCACAGCCATGGGCTGGCGGCACCGTGACTGGTACCTCGACCCCGCCCTCGTTCCCGAACTCTTCGATGCCTTCGGCAATATCGGCCCCACCATCTGGTGGGACGGCCGTATCGTCGGCGGCTGGGCCCAGCGTCCGGACGGCGAGATCGCGACCCGGCTGCAGGCGCCCGCGGGCCGCACCCGTGAGGCCCGGGAAGCGATCGCCGCCGAGGCGGCCCGCCTGGCCTCCTTCCTCGGCGGGATCCGCATCCGGCCCAGCATGCGCACTCCCCTCGAACGCCGCCTGTCCGACGGCTGCTGACTTCGACTCGGGGCGGACCGGCGCCGAAGGCACGTCGGTGCTGCGGGCAGATACGCGGGGAAGCGGACGGCGGGGAGCGCGAGCCGTCATCCTGGCCACCGTGGTGAGCATGGAGGGCCGCTCGGCGAACAGGGTGCCGATCTTTCGGCCGCTCGTCCCGGTTGGGTGACCCGGGTCACACCTGGCTCCTGTCAGCAATCGGGGCGCCGTCCCGTTCAAGGGGCACCTGAACGAGACAGGAGCAACGCCATGAAGCACCGCATCGTCGTCCTCGGCGCCGGATACGCCGGGGCCTTCGCCGCCGGAAACCTGGCCCGCCGGCTTTCGCCCGCCGACATCGAGATCACCGTCGTCAACGCCGTGCCCGACTTCGTCGAGCGGATGCGCCTCCACCAGCTCGCGACCGGCCAGGACTTCGCGGTCCGCAAGCTCGCCGACGTGTTCGCCGGCACCGGGGTGCGGCTGCGCCTGGCGCGCGTCACCGGCGTCGACCCCGAGCGCAGGACCGTCGCCGTGACCGGCGAAGACAGCGACGGCGAACTCGAGTACGACACCCTTCTCTACGCGCTCGGCAGCTCCGTCGCCCACCAAGGCGTCCCTGGCGTGGCCGAGTACGCCTTCGATGTGGCCGGCCGGTCCTCGGCGCTGCGTCTGCGCGAGCACCTGGCCGGCCTGCGCGAGGGCGCCGCCGTGCTGGTCGTCGGTGAGGGGCTGACCGGGATCGAGACCGCCACCGAGTTCGCCGAGTCCCGGCCCGACCTCTCGGTCGCACTCGCCGCCCGCGGCGAGCCGGGCGCCTGGCTCTCCCCGAAAGCCCGCCGTCACCTGCGCCAGGCCTTCGACCGGCTCGGCATCACCGTCCACGAGCACACCCGCATCGAAGCCGTCGAGCAGACACGGGCGATCGCCGCCGACGGTACGTCCATCCCGGCCGACGTGACCGTGTGGTCGGCCGGGTTCGCGGTGCACCCCATCGCGGCCGCCGGCGGCCTGGAGGTCGCCGAGACCGGCCAGATCGTCGTCGACCGGACCATGCGGTCGGTCTCGCACCCGGACGTCTACGCCGCCGGTGACTGCGCCTACGCGATCGGCGAGAACGGCCGGCCGCTGCCGATGTCCTGCGCCACGGCCGGCTTCACCAACATGCAGGCGACCGCCGCGATCATCGCGCGCCTGACAGGCAACGAGGTCCCGGCCACCGGGCTGAAGTACTACGGCAACCACATCAGCCTCGGGCGGCGGGACGCGATCTTCCAGATGGTGGACGGGGACGTCCGGTCGAAGTCCTGGTACCTGGGCGGCCGGACCGCCGCCCGGCTCAAGTCGGGCGTGCTCAAGGGGGCAGGGTGGGGCATCGACCACCCGACCTTCGGCATGCCGAAGCGAAAGCGCCGCCTTGCCACCGCGCCCGACCAGGCCGGTGTGAGGGCCGCCTAGGCTGTTGGCATGGACAGTGCAGCCATCGATCGGTTCGAGGCCAGCCGGGGCCGGCTGGCCTCGCTCGCGTACCGTCTGCTCGGCTCGGCCGCCGACGCCGAGGACGCCGTGCAGGACACGTTCCTGCGCTGGCTGGCCGCAGACCGCGAACGGGTCGAGGTGCCGGAAGCATGGCTGACCAAGGTCGTCACCAATCTCTGCCTCGACCAGCTCCGTTCGGCACAGGCACGCCGCGAGCGAGCGGCCGGTGCCTGGCTGCCCGAGCCGCTCCTTGAGGGCGACCCGATGCTCGGCCCGGCTGACACCTTCGAGCAGCGCGAATCGGTGTCCTTGGCCGTACTGACCCTCATGGAGCGCCTCTCACCGGCCGAACGGGCCGTCTACGTCCTGCGTGAGGCTTTTTCGTACAGCCACGCCGAGATCGCCGCGATCCTCGACATCACCGAGTCCGCGAGCCAGCAGCATGTCCACCGGGCCCGGATCCGGGTCGCCGCCGAGCGCCGCCGCGGCGGTGAGGCCGACCCCGCGTCCGCGCGCCGGGTCGTCGAGGAGTTCCTCGCCGCCGCCACGTCGGGGCGCACCGAACGGCTGGTGGCGCTGCTCACCGACGACGTGACGGCGGTCTCGGACGGCGCCGGACTGGCCAGGCGGCTGTTGCAGTACAAGACGCGCGAGCGGGTCGCCTCGTACGTGCGGGCCGGTTTCAAGCCCACGCCGGCGAAGCGGCGGCTGGCCGGCGGCTCGCCCGCGTTCCACATCGCGCTGGTCAACGGCTCCCCGGCGGTCCTCGCCGTGGTAGAGGACCGGGTCGTGGGCGCCGTGGCGTTCGAAGTCATCGACGGCAAGGTCGCGTCCCTGCGCGGCATCGCCGCCGCGGACCGGCTCGCGCGCCTCAACGAGGTCTGGCGGCAGCACGAGCCCGACGCGCCGGTCATCAGCGCATGGTGACCAGAGCCACCGGAATCCGGTGACCCGAGCCGGAGCGAGGACGGCACCCCTCGTACTGTCGCCCGTGCTCGACGAGCGTGGGATTCATGCCGATCACACGTCTCGTCCTTCCGCTCGGCGACACCGGGCGCCCCGTCCCGGGTGAAGAGACGGGGCGATCCGGATGCCGGCCCCCGGTCTTGTCCGCCGTACGCCGCGGTGCCGGCGACCGCACCCGGTCCGAGGAGCCCCGGCCCGCCCTCCATGACACCCCGGCCCTCCCGCTACCCCCGAGGGACTGCCACGTCCGTGAGCAGCGCGCCGCCCTGCCCGAGGTCCGACCAGGCGCCCTGCCGGCTCAGTACGGCCACGGCCGAGGTCGGGAACTTGGTGCGGACGCGCTCCAGGGCGTCCCCCACGGCCGCGCCGGCGACCAGCAGCACCAGCTCCTCCAGGCCCGGGTTGTGCCCGACCAGCAGCAAGGTGGCGACCTCGGGGGGGACTGCACGGATGACGTCGAGGAGGTCCCGCACGTCCGCCGCGTACAGGCGCGGGTCGTGCCGGACAGGCGGCGTGCGGTCCAGCTCCGTCGCGGCCAGGTCCCAGGTCTCCCGGGCGCGGCGTGCCGGGGAGCACAGCACGAGATCCGGCACGCCGACGGAGCGGGCGAGCAGTCGGCCGGCCGCGGGCGCGTCGCGCAGCCCGCGGGGCCCGAGCGGACGGTCGTGGTCGGGAACCCCGTCCGGCCAGGCGCTCTTGGCGTGCCGCAGGAGTACGAGTCGGCGCGCCGTGCCTTCCGTCGCCGCGTTCCGTACGTCCTGAACCTCGGGGGCTCGGTCGCGATGCCTCATACCCCGAGCGTAGAGCCCATGGCTATGGATGGGCGTACTCCAACTGGGCCGGCTACGCGGTGCCCAGCAGCCCGCTCAACGCGGCGCCGCGTGGCAGGCAGGCAGCGGCGGGGGCCCGAGGGCCCCGGCTGCGTGCCCGCCGGGACGGTGTGTCAGACCACGGCGAGCCGGTCCACCAGCAGCTCCACCCTCTGCGCGGCGTCCTCCGGCAGCAGCCGTCCCGCCCGGGTCAGGGTCGCAAGGCCGTGCAGGGACGCCCAGAACACCTCGGTGAACAGCCCCGGGTGGACGCCGTCCCCGGCGACCTCGCCCAGGCTCTCCATCAGCGCGGCGAAGGCGTCCTTCAGTGGCTCCGGGGTGTCCTCCTGCGCGTACGCCAGGCCGCCGTCGAGCTGGAACAAGGCGTCGTAGACAGCCGGGTTGCGCTCGGCGAAGTCGAGGTAGGCACGGGCGAGGGCGGCGACCCGCTCGCGCGGGCCGTTCGCGGCGGACGCGGCGGCCCGCACCGCCACGGCCATCTCGGCGGCGCCCTCGAGGGCGACGGCGCCGATGATCTCGCGCTTGCCTCGGAAGTGGCTGTAGAGGACGGGCTGGCTGTATTCGATGCGCTCGGCGAGCCGGCGCGTGGTGACCGCGTCCCAGCCCTGCTGCTCGGCGAGTTCGCGGGCCGTCGCCACGATGAGGCGCTCGCGGACGGCCCGTTCGCGTGCCTTGCGTTCCTGTAGTGACATAACTCGAATCCTAGCACCGCTAGACAAGCAAGCGGCAGCAGTACTAGCGTTGCCACATCAGCTAGCAGCGCTAGATCCCGGGAGGGGCAACATGCTCAGCGCACTTGAGGTCATCACCACCGTGGTCGTCGGCCTGATGGTGGGGGTGGAGTTCTCCGTCGCCTTCGTCATGAACCCGATCTTCAACGCCCTCCCGGAGGACAGCAACCAGCTGGCCCACTCCCACGGGGGCCGGATGCTCGGCGCCGTGATGCCGTTCTGGTACATCGGCTCACTCGTCCTCGTCGCGGCCTGGGCCGTCGCGGGATGGCACCACCACGGCACCGGCCTCGTCGTCACCGCCGCCGCGCTGCTGATCGTCAGCGTGATCATGTCGATCCTGCTGCTCGTCCCGATCAACAACCGGGGCAAGACGTGGACCCCTGACAACCGGCCCGCCGACTGGAAGGAGCAGATGAACCGCTGGGACCGCTTCCACTACGTCCGCGTCGCCGTCATCATCGCCGCCTTCACCCTGCTGGCCGCCGCCCTCGTCTGATACCAAAGCCGCCCCGGCACGCACTGGTTCGCCCCTGCGTGCCGACAGCTTTCGCCCCGTCGGGGTGAGCCCGACAGGGCTTCGGATTTCTGCCCCTGCGGGCGCCGATGATGGGGTACGCAGGTTCCGGCGTCGCGCTGGAGGTCCTGGTCGGCAAGCGGCAGGAACTGGCGCTGCACACCGCCCACGTCGACAGCCTCACCCGGATCCTGCGGCACGCCGTCGGCACTATCGGTGCCCGCAGCACACCAGCGCTGCCGTGACGCTGCGCCTGCTGGTCGAGGGCGTCTCCGGCATAGCGTTCATCCTCAATCTATTGCAACGCACTCGCTTCGATTGTTGCGTTATGTTCCGAACCATTGCAACGATTTCATGGCTTTTACCTGCAGTTAAGGCACTTCAGGCGCAACAAGCTTGTTGTCGCTTTCATGAATGCAACGTAGCGTTTCCATCATCAGAAACGACAGTTAGCAGGCCGCGCAGGTCGGGCGAGCATGCGTTCCGCGGAGTGAGTGTTCAAAGGGGTGGGTCATGGAGGCAGTGGCACTGAACCGGCAGCAGGCGGCACCCGGCGCCTTCACCTTGTTCGCCCGCTTCGTGCTCTGCGGTGGCGGAGTGGGGATCGCCTCCAGCTTTGCCGTGGTGGCCCTTGCCTCCTGGATGCCCTGGGCCCTGGCCAACGCCGTCATCACCGCGGCTTCCACACTCCTGGCCACCGAGCTGCATGCCCGCTTCACCTTCGGTGCAGGCGGGCGCGCGTCCTGGCGCCAGCACACGCAGTCGGCCGGATCCGCAGCCGCCGCATACGCCGTCACCTGTATGGCGATGCTCGTCCTGCAGCACCTGGTCGCGGCACCCAGCGCGGTCCTTGAGCAGGTCGTCTACCTCACCGCCTCCGCACTCGCCGGCGTCGCACGGTTCGCGGTCCTGCGCCTTGTCGTCTTCGTATGCCACCGCCCGCAAGAGGCCCCGGCCGCCGTCCGCACTGCCGGCCCCGTCCCCGCGACCGTCAGCCGCGCAGCGGCACCCGCCGCCCCGACGGCGCTTTGCCGCGCCGCCTGACCGTTGCGCCCGGCGGTGCCCGCGGCCCGGTGTACGCAGAGGCGTTCCTCTCCGACCGCCCGCAGTCGCGGCTGGGGCGGGTTGCGGCCGCATCCGGCGCCGAAGCCCTCACGGCCGCAGGCTGGGCCGAGCCGCTCAACTGCCGAGATAAGAGCTCGCGCAGATAGGCGTGGGATCACGGGCGTCGCCTCGGGCGATTGTCCCAACGGTGGGTGGTCCAGGATCGCCTGATCAGACTGCGGACGGTGATGATCGTGTCCGCGAGGTCGAAGAAGGCGTCGATCACGGCGACGCGGCGTTCGTAGCAATGGGAGAGGCGGCGGAAGGCGTTCTGCCAGGCGTGGGTGCGCTCGACGTGCCACCGCTGGCTTGCCTGGATGGGGGCCTTCTCGCCCTTGTGCGCTATCTGGCCGTGCAGCCCGCGTTCGGCGAGCAGGTCGCGGGTCTTGTTCGAGTCGTAGCCGGCGTCCAGGTGCACCGTGATGTCCTCGGGCAGCGGCCTGAGGTCCGTGAGGCGGTCCAAGGTCGAAGCCAGCAGTGGAGAGTCGTGGTTGTTCGCCCCGGCCAGGACACGGCCGAGCGGGATGCCGTAGCCGTCGGTCATGCCGGAGCGTTTCAGGCCCTGTTTTCCCCGGTCGACTGGGGAGCGCCCGGCGACCTCGCCGCCGCCGGGGGCCTTGGTGATGGAGCCATCGATGGCGATCTGATCCAGCATCAGGCCGATGATTCGGTCGTAGGAGTCGAGCGCGATCTGCTTCAACTGCCTGAAGATGCCCAGGCGGATCCACTCGTCGCGACGGTTGCGGATGGTGCCGGCAGAGCAGGTCGTGTCAGCGATCGCCTCGTAGGAGCAGCCGAACCGCAGCACCTGCAGAAGCTTGTCGAACACGATCCGGTCATTGATGCGCGGACGGTGGCAGTGCAGAGGATGGTCCGGGTGGTAGTGGGGCCGCTCGGGCAGCAACGCCGAGAACTGGCCCCATAGCGGTTCGGTAAGCCATGACGGAAGAACAGGCACAGATCTCCCCGTTGATCGCAGTGCGTGGCGGCAGGGCAGGCACAGGTGCTGGTGATCGCCTCGACCCTGCGCGCGACTGAGGCCCTTGTCGAACATCGCCGCCTCATGATCGCGCCGCTCTGGAGTTGACCAACTTGCATCAGTGTTGTCATCATTGATGACAACACTGATGCGGGCGAGGGCGGGGCGGATATGGCTGTGAGCAAGAGCCGGGCGGTGCGTTTGTCGCCGGAGCTGATCGTGGAGGCGGCTGTGCGGATCGCGGCGCGGGCGGAGCCGGACGGGCTGACCGGACGGGTTCTAGGAGAGGAACTGGGGGTGGACCGGTCGGCGGTGTGGCGGCATTTCGCGGACCGGGACGCGCTGTTGCTGGCTGTGGGGGATCGGCTGCTGACCATGGCCGTGGAGCGGGTGCCCGACGGTCTGGGGCCGAGGGAGGTGCTGCAGGAGCTGGCCCGTTCCCTGGTGGAGGTCTTCGAGGCCCACCCGTATGTCGGTGCGGCCGTTGCGTGCCGGACCACCCGCGGCCCGGGGGAGTTCGCCGCGATGGAGATGATGCTCGCGGCGCTGGAGGAGATCGGTCTGGACGAGGGCAGTGTGGCCCGGTACCAACGGATGCTCGCCGACACCGTGCTGGCGTACGCAGGCATGCGTGCCGGGTATGCCGCGCTCCCGCAGGAAGTGCGCGCCGCTGACGAGCATGCCTGGGCCGGGGCGTACGCCACCGTCTCCCCCGAACGTTATCCGGCCATCACCAAGCACCTGCCCCACCTGGCCGCGCAGGACGACGAGGCCGTCTTCCAGACGCTGATGGAGGCGTTCTGGCTGGCCGTCGACGCAACCGCCCGCACCACCACCAAGGACGACGCCGATGTCTGAGCACAGCCCTGCCGTGGAAGGCGCCGACGAGGCTGCCGACACGGACCCCAAAGCCCCGCAGGGCAGCAGCCCCGAGCCGGCAGTGGACCTCCGGCCCGCTCCCGACGCCGACCCAACCCCCCGGGTGCCCGCGCCGACCGACCGCACCGGGGCCGCCTCGCGGTCCGCGAAGCCGCCGACACGGCGCGCACTACGGCGCACCCTCATCGCACTGCCGGTGACGCTAGGCGTGCTGGTGGCCGGCTCCTACACGGCTACCGCGCTGCTCGACATCCCCTCACCGCCCACACTGGCCCAACTGCTGACCACCGAACCCTCGCAGCAGGGCACCTTGTTCGCCACCCGCACGATCCCCACCCCGGCCACACCGGCACCCCTACCCGTCCACGACGAGCCGCTTCCTGCCGCAGTGCCATGGAAGGGCGAGCGGGTGCCGACCGATCAGTTCCTGGCCACCACACACACCAACGCCTTCCTCGTCCTCAGGGACGGCCAGCTGACCCACGAGTGGTACCGCGACGGGGTGGGCCCCACCACCCGCATGTCTTCCTGGTCGGCCGCCAAGTCGGTGGTGTCCCTGCTCACCGGGCAGGCCATCGCGCAGGGCCGACTCCGGGAGAGCGACCGGCTGGTCGACATCCTGCCCCGGCTGAAGACGGGCGGAGCCTACGACGCCATCACTGTGCGCGACTTGCTGGATATGACCTCGGGCGTGGACGTCCCGGAGAACTACAACGAGTACTACCCGCTGACCGGCACCGCCCGGATGTACCTCACCCGTGACCTGCCCGCCTTCGCACACGACCATCGCGACCTGCAGTTCCCGCCGGGCAGCCAAGGCGTCTACCGCAGCATCGACACCGAACTGCTCGGCCAGGTCCTGGCCAAGGTCCAAGGCCGCCCACTGGCCGACCTCCTGGCAGACAACATCTGGGCGCCCATGGGCGCACAGGACAGCGCCACCTGGAACCTCGACCACGACAACGGCAACGAGAAGGCGTTCTGCTGCATCAACGCCACCCCCCGCGACTACGCAAAGCTCGGCCAGCTCGTCCTGAACAACGGCCGCGCCCAGGGCAAACAGATCATTCCCCTGGCATGGATCAAGCGCATCGCCACCGCAGCACCCCACAAAGTCGACGGCTGGGGCTATTCCGCGCAGTGGTGGCATCCCCCCGGCGGCAACGGCAAGGACTACTCCGCCGTCGGCGTGTACGGGCAGTACATCTACGTCGACCCCGTAAGCCGGACCGTCGTAGTGAAACTCAGCGACTACGGCGACCAGCAAGACGAAAAGGAGACCATCGACGCTCTGCGCGCCATCGCCCGGTCCGGCTGATCTGCGCCTGCCTACCTGCCAGGGATGCCGCACCTATCTGCGCGAGTTCTAAGTACAGCCAAGGTTCAAGACCAGAGCTGCTCCAGGACGTCGTCCTTCTCCAGCGAGCACACCGCCGCCATCGGCGCCCGGTGCAGCACGTCCTGCTTGCCGACCGTTTGGCTCGGCGAGCAGGGCGTGGCCACGTGAACGGCGGGCGTTCTCACGCCGACCGCGGAAACGAAGGAGACCGGAATCCGGCGCATTCCATTCCGGATATCCGAGGAGACACGGGACTGCGGTGAAGCAACGGACAATGTCGTGCCCAGAACCCTGGAATCCCGCCCGAGCATCCGCATGAGCCCTGCGAAGTACTACTGGCGGACGGTGAGTTTCGCGTGGTCGGTGTCGGGGAGCCAGTCGCGCTGTGGTGTGTAGGCCAGCCAGCGCCGGGAGCGGCCGGTTTCGGCGAAGCCGCGCAGCAGGGTGTCGAGCAGCGGGTGGCGAGCGGACTCGCGCCAGGTCAGCGACCAGGCGTACAGCGGGGCCGGCTCGACGAGCGGGATGGCGCGCAGGCCCGCGTGGTCGGGCAGCGGCGCATCGGCGGGGAAGAGGGTGAAGGAGGCGGCGTCACCGCGGAGGCACTGGACGAGGTGGTCCAACCCCAGGTTGGGGCCGTCCTGCCGCCGTGTGATCCCGAAGGCGTCGGCAAAGCGGCGGAGGAAGTCCAGCCTGGTCAGTTCCGCGGGGCACCACAGCGTGCTGTCGCGCAGGTCGGCCGGGCGCACGGCGTCCGCGCCGGCCAGCGGATGGGACGGACCGACCACCGCGTCGACGGGTTCCAGCCGCACCAGCCGCTGGGTGAGGCCCGTGTCGCGGCCGCCGGGCAGCGGGTGCACCCGCCCGAAGCCCAGGTCGGTGTCGCCGCGCAGCAGCGCCTGCGCGACCGAGGGCCAGTCGCGTCCCGGGCCGGGCTCCAGCCGCACTGCCCCGAGCGCCTCCACGGCCTGAGCGACGGTGCGCAGCGGCGCGTAGAGGTGGCCCCAGGTGTCGATCCGTACGGCCGGACCGGTACCGCTCACCGCCGCGATCGCCCGTTCCCCCGCCGCGAGCGCCTCGTGCGCAGCCGGCAGGAACCGTTCGCCCGCCTCGGTCAGCCTGGTACCGCCCTCGCGGACGAACAGCCTGACGGCCAGCAGCTCCTCCAGTCGCGCGATGCGCTTGGACAGTGCCTGCTGACTGGTGTTCAGCTCTTCGGCGGCCCGCCCGAAATGCAGCGTCGCGGCGGTCGTGGTGAACGCGCGGACAAGGGCGAGGTCGAGATCCATGCGGCTGACCTTATGCGACAACCGTGCGTTGTCGGCTGTGTGGCTTGGTTGTTGGCCGGGCGGCCCCGGCACCCGGTCAGATGGTCCACGACGCCGAACCAGCGCCACACCAGCACCGGCCCGGGGGATGGCCCCCGAGGCCGCCGAGGAGGAGCAGACGATGAAAGCCTTGATTGCGACCGGGGATCCGGCCGAGCCGGTCGTGTTCGCCGACGTCCCCGAGCCGACCCCGCGCCCCCATGAGGCGCTGGTGAAGGTCGAGGCGTTCTCGGTCAACCGGGGCGAGACGTTCAAGCTGGAGAAGCCCGTACCCGGGGAGCGCCCCGGCAAGGACATCGCGGGGCTGGTGGTGCAGCCGGCAGCCGACGGAAGCGGACCGACCGGGATCACCCGCGTCGTGGGGCACCCCATGTCGGGCGGCTGGGCGGAGTACGTGGCGGTGCCGACCGACGCGCTCGCGATGCTGCCGGACGGCGTCAGCGTGCTCCAGGGCGCGGCGCTGCCGCTGGCCGGGCTCACCGCGTTGCGGCTGTTGCGCACCGCCGGGCCCGTGGTGGGCCGGCGCGTACTGCTGACCGGTGCGTCCGGCGGTGTGGGCCACTACGTGACCGAGCTGGCGGCCGCGGCGGGGGCGCAGGTCACCGCCGTGACCCGGGACGCCGAACGCGGCGCCCGGCTGTCCGGACTCGGCGCCGCCGAGATCGTCCACGACGTCGCCGACGCCCGTGGGCCCTACGACCTCGTGCTGGAGTCGACCGGCGGCCGGGCCCTCCCGCTCGCTCTGGCACGGCTCGCCAAGCGCGGCACGCTCATCTGGTTCGGCCAGGCCAGCCGCACCCCTGCCACGCTCGACTTCTTCGACTTCTTCAGCGGCCCGGAATCGGCCGTCATCCGCCACTTCCACTACCTCGACGCGGACACCCGCCTCGACGACGACCTGGCGGCGCTGGTCCGGCTGACCGACGAGGACCGGCTGCACCCGGAGATCGGCCGCGTCACGGACTGGGCCGACACCGCGACCACTCTCACCGACCTGCGTGATCGCCGCATCCGCGGCAAGGCCGTCCTCACCTTGTCCTGACGCACGCCACCCGCCCAACCTGCAACCTGCACAGACCAAAGTCCGGTAAAGCAAACCGAAGGAGCCCCACCATGACCACCCCCACCGACCCCAGGACCGTCGTCATCCGCTACATCGAGGCCGTGCGCGACGGTGACGCCGGCGTCATCCACGACAGCTTCGCCGAGGACGCGACCTGGCACTACCCGGGCGACCTGCCGATCTCCAAGGTGTGGAACGGCCGCGACGCGATCATCAACGACTTCCTCGGCGGCATGGGGCCGGTCCTCGTCCCCGACACCCTGGAGATAGCCCTGATCAGCACCCTCGCCGAGGGCGAGCGCGTGGTCGCCGAATGGACCTCCAAGGCCGAGACCGTTTACGGCGGCACCTACGACAACCGCTGCCTCGGCATCTACACCGTCCGCAACGGCAGGATCACCTCCGTCATCGAATACGCCGACACCCACCACGTCGCCACCACCCTCTTCCCGGCCGGCGCCACCCCGCAGTCCACCGGCGCCGAGTGAGCCGCACACCGGGGTTGCTTCGGTGCGGCGGACATCCGAGATCCGGGGTTGTGCCCCGGGAGGGGCGCCCGTGGACCGTACGCGTACGCAGACCGGTGGCAGTCGGGTCCTGCGTCCGGAGCCGGCAGTGGGTCCCGCCGTACGGCCCGGCTCAGCCGGACGGCCGGCCTGCCTCGACGGGGGTGCCCGGCGGCGGCCACTGCCGACGGGAGGGGACCAGGGCCCGCAGGACACGGAAGGCGTGGCGGCGCTTCCAGTCGTCCGGGGAGCGGAACTCGGCGATGAACGCGGCAGTGGTCCTGCTGATGGAGCCCGTCGCCTCGGCGGTCGCATCCGGATCCAGGAGACGGTCGCAGTTGAACCAGGCCAGGCCCCGCACGACCCGGATCCCGTAGCTGGTGAAGAGCTCGTCGTCGTGGGTGAACAAGCGGTCCAGCAGGACGTAGGAGTGCCGCACGGCCGAGGCGGCGTAGACGTCCCGCCAGGGCTTCGGGACGGCGTCCGGCAGATCGGTGGAGAGGACGTCTCCGCGGGGGCGGGGGTCAGGGCCGAGCCAGGTGTCGATGGCGTCCATCGCGGTGAAATAGCCCGCCGCGAGGGAGACGGACAGGTCGGCGACCCACTCCGGCGCCGCGAACGACAGGGCGTTCGTACGCAGGCTCGCGGCGAGGTCGGACGTGAGCCGGAAGTAGGTGTACGCGAACACCGCGCGGGGATCTCGCACGGCGTCGTACTGCCTGCTGATGGGGGAGCGTGTCGCTCGTCGGGCCGTGCGGACCTCGCAGCGGACCGAGCCGGCAACGTGGCCGGCAGCAGGACGAGCCGCATGGCGTGATGTCCGGCGCACGCCGTGCCGACAGGAGTGTGCGGACGAGGGCAGGTGCCCCGGGCGCTCTGGACGTCACCTGACCGGGCGAGGGGCCACCACCCGTGCCGGGCCCCGACCGGGGAGCGCGCGCACCGCCAAGACCCTGGTGTCGGCGCCGCCTGTCCATCGCCCTGCCTGCCGGGCGTCAGCCCTGCGGGAGGCCGGAGAGTGGACCGCCGGGCACGTGTCCGCCCGTCCGGTCGTTGAGCAGGCATGGACCATGATGAGGAAGTCGCGGCGGCCACAGCCGAGTTGACCACCGCGAACGGGAAGGGGCGGGGCCGGCGCTGCTTCGCCCAGCGCACCGGGGCGGTGGTCTGACGTGGCGCGCACGTTCACCGAGTCCCTGGCCCAGGTGTTTCCGGCGGTCGCGGCGATGTGGCACCCGGACCGGAACGGCTCTCTGACCCCGGACCGGGTGGGGACGGGCGGCGGCAGGGCGTGGTGGCGGTGTCCGGCCGGCCACGAGTGGGAGGAGACCGTGATCAGCCGCAGGTCCCTGCCGAAGTGGAAGGGCGGGGACGTCGCCGCGTGCCGTGAGTGCGTCGGGTACCGGGTCCGGCGGGTGTTCCCGGGGTGCGGGTGCGTGAAGATGGTCCGTCCCGGTACTCGAGAGGCCGAGCATGCCCAGTGCCATGCGTGCCGCACCCGGGAGTTCGAGGAGAACGCGCCCCGGATCAAGGCGGAGTTGTCCGCCGCGGCGAAGGCGTCGGCGGACCGGGCCGTCGAGCTGCTGGACGCGGTCCGGCTGCCGGCCGGCATGCCGGGCGGCCTGGTGGTGGAGTGGCGCTACTGGGCGGCGGGGCACCTTCAGGGCGCCATGGCCGCCGAGCAGGTACTGGAGAAGGCCGGAGAAACCAGGCGGACCCTGGAGCAGGTCACCGCGGCCGCGGGGCAGGCCGTCCCGACCCCGGACGCGTGCGCGGCGGCTGCAGGCCGGGACGGGGTGCTGAACATCCTGGGCCGGGCCTACTGGGCGGACGGGTGGCGATACGCCCTGTCCGGCCGGCCCGGTAGGTCGCTGACCGCCGAGCTACTGGAGGGCATGCGGGGCGGGCTGCAGGGGTGGCTGGAGGATTGGACGGAGCAGGCTCTGGCGGACCGGGAGGCCGGGCGTACGGTGCCGGCCACCACGGCCGAGGTGACCCGGGAGCTGACCGGGGAGGTCCGGCAGTTCCTGAAGACCGGCCTGGGCGCGGAGGCGATGGTCTACGCCGAAGCGCGGTTGCCCCTCGTGCCGGACGGCAAGTCCCGGTACGGGCGCGTGGACCTGCTGGCGTGGTCGCCCGGGCCGCTTCCCGACTTCGTGGTGGAGATCGATTCGGCACCGAACCCGTCATCAGCGCAGAAG
Source organism: Streptomyces sp. NPDC097981 (assembly GCF_040302565.1). NCBI lineage: Bacteria > Bacillati > Actinomycetota > Actinomycetes > Kitasatosporales > Streptomycetaceae > Streptomyces > Streptomyces sp. NPDC097981. The sequence continues at coordinate 12,647 of NZ_JBEORW010000038.1, read as the reverse complement.
CTGGCGTTCGCCCGGGACGCGGGCGCGGTGCCGCTGTGGGTGCGGTTCGGGTCCGGGCAGGTGGAGGACATCGACGGCGTCGGCGTCGTGGACGCCCGGGAGCTGATCCGGTCCGTAGTGGCCCCGCGCTGACCTCCTCTCGCGCTCCCCCGACCGCGGGGGCGGCCGCGCTGCGCGGGGCGGAGGCGGCACCTCCCGCGGCGGGCGCGCTGGTTGGCGATCCAGACCCCGGTGCGGTGTCCGGCGCCGCCCGGGAGGCGCTCGACGTGGGCCCGCGAGCCAGTGGTCGTCCCTTCCCCAAGCCCTTCGGGAAGCCTGCGCGCCCCGCCCGGAAGGACGAACCCGACCGGGCCGGCGGTGCGCTCATTTCATGGTGAAGAGGAAATTGACGGAGCAGTAGTAGTCGGGCAGCTGTACCAGGGCCGAACCCGGGCGCGGAGGATCGGTCTTCGGCCAGTTCCGCGGGCCCAGCAGGTGGTCGGCGTAGTCGCTCTTCGGGACCGGTGGCACGAACCAGAGCCGGAAGGCGCCGGATCGTCCGACCGGCTCGGACCTCCAGAGCTGCGTCTCACGGCCGGTGCCCGAGCGGCAGGTGCGCAGGGTGACGTCGACGACGTTTCCGCCGGCGGTGGTTCCGTCGAGGCAGGTACCGGTGCCCGTGTTCCGGAACTGGTACGTGCCCTGGCCGGCCGGCAGGCGCTGCCAGCCCTGGGATGCGGCGCCGGTGCACGGCTGGAGCTGCAACGGTCCCTCGGAACCGCTGCCTGCGAAGCCGACGCACAGTCCCGAGCCGGTGTTGACCAACGGCAGACCGGCGGGGGCGGGGGTCGGCGAGGGCGACGTGGAGGACGGCGTGGGAATGACGGGGGCCGATGGGGCGGCGACGGCCGACATGGGAGCGCCGATGGACACGATCGGTGGCGCCGAGTCCGTCGGGGACGGCAGCAGGTACGGGTTCGGCTCCGGGTTCGGGTTCGGGTTCGCGACCGTGGGCGTCGGGGCGGCTCGCTCGGTCCGGTCCTCGGCCGGCAGCAGGACGAACGCGGTGAGCGTCGTACCCGCAACGGCCGCCGCCGCGGTCCACTTCGCGGCTCCGGACCGCGCCGCGGCCACCTTGAGCCCCACCACCTTGCCCGCTGCCAGCTGCTGGCCGCCGTGCACACCGGCGGACAGTACGGAGGAGGCGGGGTGCCACAGCAGGATTCCGGCCGGCAGCAGCGCACCCAACCGGCTGTTGACGGCTCGCAGATCACGCTCGGCCCGCCCGCAGTCGTCGCACGCCCGCAGATGCCGTCCCAGGTCCCGGGTGACGCGCTTGCCCGGTCGGCGCAACGCTGCGGCGAGCAGGCCGCCGTAGTGCCGGCACTCGTCGCTCGCGCTCTGGTCCAAGTGGGCGCACAGGTACGCCTCGCGCAGGCCCTCCCGGGCGCGCGCCGCCAGGGAACCGACGCCCCCCGCCGAAATCCCGAGGCGCCGGGCGGTCTCGCCCGCGGGCTCGCGTTCGACGACCGCGTGCCACAGCACGGCCTGCCAGCGCTCCGGCAGCGACCGGTACGCCCGCAGGACCAGCGAGCCCTCCTCCGCCAACAGGGCGGCGCCCTCGACGTCCTGGTCGTCTGACAGGCTGGCGGCCCACGTGTCGAAGTCGTCCGACAGCTGTGTGCGGGCACCGCGGCGTGCCCATTCGGTTGCCACCCGGCGCACGCAGGTCAGCAGGTACGGCCGCCAGGCGTACTCGGGGCCGGCCCCCCAGGCGACCGCCCGGTAGGTGCGCGCGAAGGCCTCGGCCGCGAGGTCACGGGCGGTGGCCAGGTCGCGGCAGCAGGTGCGGGCGTAGGCGAGTACGGCGTCGTGGTGACGGGCGAACACCTCGCCCATCACGTCGCTGAGATCGGCACCTGACGCCGAGTCGCGCTCGCGGAGCAGCGCGCAGAGCTGTGCGTCGCTGAGGTCGTGGAGGTCCTGCTGGCGGGCAGTTCCCGATGTGCTCAACCTTGCTCCCGTTGACGTGCTGATGGCCGGCTCGGCAAATGCCAGGCAGGTGGGCAGTGGGGTGCGACGCTGCGCCCGGCCGGAATTCGCGCAAGTGTGCACGCTCACAGGGTCTGTGAGCAACCAGGCGCCTCGGCAGTGTCCGGCCTGACACGACTTCAGCAAAGGCCTGGCAAAGTCGCGGGACCGCGCCGCGGCCACGCCGTCTCTCACGTGCACAAGACCAACGACAGGCCAGGAGGCGCGAGTGCGGTACCGCGGGACCCCGTCCATTCCGCTCGGCACAGCCGGGAGGCGAGCTCGGCACGGCCACGCCACCACGCGCACCGCGGCCGGCGCCCGCTCAGCGGTGGTGCCGCAGGTCTCCGGGGTGTTGGCGGCAGAAGCAGGGCGGGTCGTCGTGTCCGGGGATGCCACAGCAGAGGCAGGGCCGCATCGTGCCCCGACCCCCGCTCCGGCTCGTGACCTTGGTGCATGCGATCGGACCGGTCCACAGGGGCGCGATCACATCGGGGTCATCCGGTTCGGGCAACGCATCCGCGGACACCGAACGGCTCGGCGACGGGAGTACCGGTGCAGCTCCACTGGGCGGGCGGCAACAGCACTCTGCTCCGCGGGCGAGACACCCCGCGGAGCAGGTCAGTTGCGGACTGCGGTCCGTTCTCGCCCGAGTTCACCTCGGCCCCTGGCGCTGTCGCTGGACGGACCCGGATCGCGCCGGCAGAGGAGCGCTGCAGGGATACGGAACAGGCACTCTTGCTTCTGTGTCTTCGGCGGTTTGCGGCTGGGTCGGGTGGGCCCATGCAGGAGTCAAGCTCTTCCACGATCTTGCGGAGCTCGCGGGCGCCCCGCTGCGACATCGCTTGCATCACGCCGTCGAGCAGGGCACGGCCTTCGAGAGGGTTGCCGCAGCAGTACCAGTGCACGTTGCCGAACTCGTCGTCGTGCCGCAGCTCACGCTCGGGGTCCGGTCGTACTCTGCCCGCCCGCTTCCTGAGATGGCGAAGATGTCGTTGCGCCGGACCGTCATACCGGACTTCACCCCGCCCTCAACCTTCGCGGGCACAGCCACGACATCGAAATCACCCATGGCGACACCTCTTGGCTATGTCACTTTGGGTTACCGCGATGTCAAGCAGCATCGCCGGACTCACCGGCACCGCGCCGCCGCCGAATGGGTTACGTGTCCCCGGCACCCACGCGGCCCCACAGCACTGCTGGTCCCCAGCGCCGGGTTCCTCGGGCACGTCGGGCACATGCGGCACGGGCCGGCCTCCGCTGTACGGACGTGAGCCTCTGTTTCGGCACGCGATCGAGCGGACGCTCGTCTCCACTCCAGCTGATGAGGCAGCCGGGCGTTCGACGACGCCTCCGTCAGGCCAACGTCGGGCCGCGTCGGCTGCCCGTCGGGCTGTCCTGGCGGTCGCGGTGCGGCGCCAGTAGTAGAAGCTCGATCGAGCAGGCGATCCCCAAGATGGTGCACAGCCGCTTCACGCCGTGGCGGCGCTGATGGTCGGTGACGAACTGGCAGCGGTTCGCCGGCGTGTCTTCCTGGCGGAATGCCGGGTGGTGTTGCGTTGGATGTCGTGCTTTTCCGGCAGCTTGCGGATCTTGTCGCGGGTGGCCGTGTGCTTGGCCTCCGGTGGTGATTGCGACTGCTCGGCGCGGCCCGGATCGCGGTTTCTTCGTCACCCGGTCGGGTGTGCCCGGACGCCGGGAAGGGAGGCCGGTGGTCCTTGTCCTTGGGTGGGCGTCAACGCGTGGTGTTTTTGGCGGGATTCACCTGGCGGGCCGGTCCGTGTGGGGGAGGGCGGCTGTTGGGGTGTGGTTGGTGTACCTGCTTTCCCGGTCCGGCGGGGCGTGCGCGGGGGCGGGGGCTGTCGGACAATGGTCGCAGTCCGGGCTCCGGCCCGGAGGACGTGTCCGGGCAGGTGCCCGGATTGGGAGCCCGGCCCGATTCCGGCGGGCCGGGACTCCCTGCTATGCCGTCGGAATCAGGACCAGTCCTTGCCTTCGTGGCGCTCGATCACCCGGAAGCTGCCCACGACGCCGTTTTCGACCTCGACGGCCTCCTTGTCCTCCTTGCCTTCCTTGCCTTCCTTGCCTTCCTTGTCGTGGCGGTGGCCCGGGTTCACGCCGTCGCTCTGGCTGTGGGGGCCGACCACGGCGATGGGCGCGCCGTTGTCGCACACCGCGCCGCGGAAGACCTCGACAGTGCTGCGGCTGTCATTGCGGATGTTCAGGGTCCTGGCGCCCAGGCCGCTGATGACGGTGATGCAGTCGCCCGGGTGGGACGAGAACGACCGCTCGTTGATCTGGATCCGGCCCTTGTGGTGCTCCCGGCCCTCGTTGCCCTTGCCCGAGTCGCGCTTGCCCGAATCGCCGCCGAAGGGCGCCTGAGCCGCAGCCGCCTGCTGGACAACCGTGGCCGGCTGCTCCGGCTGGGAGGCGGCCGAGGCGTAGGTGATGCCCATCGCAGCCAGGGCTGCGGCAGCCGCGATACTCGCGGTGACAGCGGTGGAGCGGGTGATCATCATGCGAGTTCTCCTGTCTCAGAGGAACCGGCTGTGCGGCCGGCACGTGAGTAAAAGTACTAACGACTGATACGACTTTCGTATCGTGACATGCCGGAAATCGGGCACAAAGGGCCGAATGAGGTACCCCGAGCGCTCCCGCGTCGCCAAATGGGGCGTCAAGTGACCGCAATTCATGTGGAGTTGACGACGTTTAGCCCTTTAGGTTGATCATCTGACGCCTGTTCACCATTCGGCGGCAAGTGGCGGGACTGCAAAGAGAACGGTGTAACTCCGATTACCGAGGAGTGCACCTGTGACCAGCGAGAACATAGCCAAGGCACCCGTTTCGGAGGCTGTGCCGGCGGGTTTGGACGACCGGTTCATCAAGGAGCTCGTGGCCTGGGATCAGTCGGAGCGCCTGCAAGCTGACGGGTGAGGCCGGTCTGTCCGGTTCGCATCGAGGCCCCGCGGGACCGGGAGGGCTTTGTTCGAGCCGAAGATCGTCAAGAAGCGGCAGCGCCGACTGACCGGCGTGGACGAGACGGTGCCCTCTTTGTCCGCGAAGGGCCTGACCCGCGACGAGATCTCCTCTCACCTGGCCGAGGTCCATGACGCCGAGGTCTCCAAGCAGACCATCTCCACGATCACTGATTCGGTGAGGGAGGGCATGGCCGAATGGCAGGCCCGTCCGCTCGATCGCGCTTGAGTTCCAGCGATCGTTGCAACACCCCAGCTCAGGGGTGCGATGGATTTCAAGATCCGGGAGGACCGGAAACCGCAGGGTGCCAAGAGACTGCCTGCGGAACGGGCTGCATACTTCCAGCTCATGCAGCAGGGCTACAGCAACAAGGAAACCTGCCGGATCGTCGGGGTCGACTCGCGAACCGGCAGGCGCTGCGCAATGGGTACACATCGTCGAACCGGAAAGGGGTAGCCCGTCCGGATCCGCCGACGGTGCCGCCGTATCTCTGTGTGGACGAGCGCTCTCACCTGGGCCGGGTCGGGTCGCGTCTGGGCCGCGGAAAAGGCCGAGGCCGTCCGCAGGACCTCGTTCGCCCGCTTGAGCCTCAGGACCCGCACACCGTCGGCCTGTGGACCTGGCTGATCACCGCCGCCCACGCCCAGCCCCACCTCGCACGCCCGCTTGCCGAGGACCTCCGCCGCCCCTGGGAGCGGCGGCCTGCTGAACCCCACCGGCTCACCACGCCAGCGTCCGCCGGGGTCCGGCACCTCCCACGCCACGAACCTGGGAAGATCGTGAAACGAGCCGAAACCCTCACCGAGCAGGCCCGTTTGGAAAAGCAGGCAGATAGGGCGGGAACCTTGCCGGGTCGGCGAAGTCCTGGTCCGCATCGGGCCAGCGGCGGCGCAGCAGGGCGGCGATGCGGCGGATCCATGCGGTGAGGTGAGGCAGGGCCTTGTGGGTCCTGGCGGTACGGCCGACGGCTTCGAGTGTTGAGATGAGCTGGGGGCGGTTGCGGTCGCCTGGTGGGCGGGCATCCAGCATGGCGAACCGTTGCAGACGGATCAGTGCCCAGGACATGCAGGCCGCGGCGAGGCCGTATCCGTACTGCCGGTCGTCCTCTGCCTCCGGGATGCCGCGGGCCAGGGCGCGGCGGTACTGGTCGGCCAGGCCTGTGGTGACCGGATCGCCCACCGTCATCCAGGCCGGGCCGGGGACATACAGGCACACGGCGTCGGTCAGCGCATGCGTGTAGCCGCCGAATTCGAAGTCGATGAGGCGGGCGTCAGCCGGGCCGGAGGCGTGGAGGAGGATGTTGTTGGTGTACGCATCGCCGTTGCTGAGGGCGAGGAACGGGCCCGGGTCGTACAACGCATCCAGTGCTGCGGTGAGTTCGCATGCAGCTCGGCCCTGAAGGGGAGCCCCGAGCGCCACGGCGTGTTCGATTGCTGTGTCCCGGAGCGGGGCAAGTCGTCCCGCCAGGTCGGCCGCGGGGTCAACAGGTCCCAGCCTGCCTCGGCGAGCGTAGTAGATCTCGGCCCGCCCGGCGGTGGCCGCGCTCAGCTCACCGAGGGCATGGGCGTAGGCGGCCAGCCGTTCCCAGTGGGCCGCCGCTCCGTCGCGTCCAAGCAGATGGTCCAGGGGAACACGTGGCGCGAGGTCTTCCAGGACGAGGAACCGGGCAGCCGTGTCGGCGGCAATGACGCGAGGAGCAAGACCGATCCCGACATCGTCGCCGAGGAACCGGAGCGCAGCCAGCTCAGTGCGCAGCCGCCATGAGGAAGTACCGACCTGGCCTTGACCCTTGCCCGTATGGATCCACTTGACGACGACGGAGCGTGGGACGGCACTACCCCGGAGCCGAACCCGGGCTACGTCCCAGGGCTCCAGCCGCTGCCAACGGTCGACAACCACTGGCGAGGAGTAGAGATCCGTCAAGAGGTTCTGCAGAGCAACGGCTTGGGGGATTACCCCGAGAGCAGGCACGCGCTCACTCTACGCCTTGAAAACTCTGCATCGAGTATTTGCGTGGGGAACCAAAGCGAGCATGTCCCGTCTCACTCAATCAGGCCATGTGTCATTGAATCCGGGCCTTTAGAGGATGTCTCACGTGGTGATATTAATCGGTTTCTTGTAGCAGGTCAGGGCGGTTGCAAGACCGAGGAAGGCGAGGAGGTGGGAGCCCTTGCGTTCGTACCGGACGGTGAACCGGCGATGGGCCGTCGCGGGCGACACACCGAACGTCTCTGGCAGGTGCCGCCAGGCGCACCCGCTGGTCAGCACCTACACGACCGCAGTGAATAGGGCCCGCTGATCACACGGAGCAGTCCCGCCGCCCTGCGGACGGGACTTGAACGACGGCAGCAACGGGCCGGCCAATTCCCACAGCCCGTCAGGACCAGCCGCCGCGACAGATCAGCACCCACAAGCAGCCATGAAGCCGCACGTCACGACATCACCACGTGAGACATCCCCTATTGATCGGAAACTCATGGGGTTCACCCGTCGAGGACGTAGCGGATGTGCCGGCCGCCGAAGTATCCCCGCACGATGTGGGGCTGGCGTTGTCGGCGGTGGAAGAATCTGCGGGTTTCGGCGGCGGGTTCGGCCTGGTTCCTGGCCTGGTGGGCGTGGGGCAGGCTGCGTTTGAGGTCGGTGCTGACCAGCTCGTCGGGGATCAGCTCGGGTGGGCTTTAACCCGGATTGAGGCCCTCCAGCTCTCCGAGCAGGTCACCACGCCCGCCCGCTCCACTTCCAACAACCGCAACCGTCACCTGCTCGAACTCGCCGCCGCCCACACCGAACAGCGCGACTACGCTTGCCGGCCACCGACATCCTGACCGGCATCAAACTGGCCGCCACCGAATGCAAGCGCGGCCTGTCCCCACAGCTCGTCGAACTCGTCGACTTCCTTGCCGCCGAACTCTGAGCGGCGCGGCTGAGAGTCCTGGGCTGCCCCGACCTGGGGGACACGATCTCAGAAACCGCACGCGCACGGACTGACACGCCTTCACCTGTCGTCCGTTGTCGCGCCGCTACTGATATCGGATGAACGATGACCAAGCTCACGAAGCCCATCGCCGTCATCTGCCTGTGCACCGCCAAGGACGAGCCCGTGGTGACTCGCAAGGCCATGTGCGAGCGCGTCGCCCGCGACTCAGGGCTCCACCTCGCGGGCGTGATCCACCACGACGGGTCTGCGTCCTTGAGCCGCGGGGCCAGCCGCGCCCGTGCACTGGACAGCCAGAGCCGGATTGGAGGAGTCCTGGCTGGCTACAAGGTGCGAAATTTTGTGCCTATCTGGACGTGAGTGCGAAGAATTCCGCAGAACGGTTGTTACTTGATCAACTAGTCCGGGTGGGTGGGGTGGGCCAGAAGTGCGCCGGGTGGTGCGCTGGGGCGCGCTGTTCGCCGCATCCCGGGCGCGGGATGGGTGGGTGTAACGGTCAGTGAATGTCAGGGCCACGCCTGACCGGCATGCGTGTGGTGTGCAGGCGAGTGTGACGGGAATGTCCGGGTGCGGTAACCGGCCCCGGCGAGGGCTGCAGCCGGTCGTGTGCCGGGTCGAGAGTGGGGCTCTCGGCTCATCCGGGCCGGGAACCCGCACCGCCTCTACCAGCCTGTTTCGGCTGGTGGGGCGCTGTTCTTGAGGGAGCGTCACCCATGGCTTCTGCTTCTTCCTCCGTCCGCCGTATCGCCGCCACCGTCCTGGCCGCCGGAGCCGTGGTCGGCGCGGCTGCGCTGCCGGCGGCCGCCCAGGACGGCCACCACCAGCGTCCGCGGGTGGAGATCAGCCGGGTCCAGGCCGACAGCCCCGGACGCGACGACCACTCCAACCGCTCCCTGAACGCGGAATGGGTCGAGATCACCAACACCACCCGCGACGCCATCAACCTCCGCGGCTGGACCCTGCGCGACGACGACGGCAACCGCTACCGCTTCGACAATGTCCGCATCGTCGGCCGCGCCACGATCCGCATCCACACCGGAAGCGGCCGCGACACCCGCACCGACCTCTTCCAGAACCGCCGCGAGTACATCTGGGGCAACCGGGCCGACACCGCGACGCTGCGCGATGACCGCGGTCGTACGGTCGACACGGAGTCGTGGGGCCGGCGTCACCACTGACCCGCGGGGCCGGGTGCTGGGGGCCGCCTGGACGGCGGGCGGCCGCCGGCGCCCGGCCCGCACGGGCGGGAACCGCCGACCAGCGGGCGTGCGCGGGCCGCAACCTTTCCTCGGGCGGCGGCCCGCGCGGCCGTCTACCGGGCAGGCACCCTGCTCAGGGCCTGACCGCAGGACGCGCGGAAGGACGTGGTGATGACGGGCCGACGGCGCCATGTCGGGGTCAGTTTCTGTGCTGTGGCTGCGAGCTTGTTTGCGGCCAGTGCCGCAGCGCACATGAGGCGTGAGCGGAGGAGAGTGGCGAAGAGAGCGAGAGCCGGCAGTGATCCCGCCCTGCGGCGTGGGGGAGCCGTGCAGCCCCGCCGAGCGGAGTCGAGCCGGAGTGGTTCCTCGTCTTCCGATTCGCTCCACGTCGGCGAGTGATCCCACACCCTCGGTCCTTGATCACCGTGTCGAGGAATGCGGTGAAGAGCACTGCCCGGGCCTGCTGCACCGGGCAGTTGGGCTACGACTTGGCCTCGCGGTAGGCACTCACCGCGCTCCGATCCACTTCGGCGAGCAGATCCTGCCGAGTGGACTGGTCAGTGTTCCGCGCCTGGGTCCATGTGCGGGCGACGTCGACTCCTTGGGTGTGGAGGCGGTTGGCCAGTTCCGCCTCCGGCGTGTTCCCGAGGCCTTGGAGCCATGCCGCTCTGAGGTAGGAGGCGGGGTTCTCCTGGTAGCTGCCCTGGGTGGTCGGCTCACGCAGCAAGCCGTCGCGTACGGCGGTCCGCCACGCCCGGTCACGGGCGTACCTGTCGGTCAGGCCGTCCAGGATGCCGAGTGCGCGGGCGTTCTTTGTCGGAGGGAGGGAGAGCGCGCTCCCCGTCGCGTCGCCCGGGACGGCTGCGAGCTGCTGCGCCGCGTACCGGGTCTCTGCCAGGCGCAGGATCGCGTACGCCTGTGGATCCTGGGAGACGGCGTGCACAACGTTGCGGAAGACGAGGCTGTCGACTGCCAGGTGATAGGTGCCTGAGGTCTCCCACGGGCCGTCGTCCGGGTCCCCCTTGACGACGTACTGGGAGTTGAGTCCCGCGAGCAGCTCATGCGTGTCGTCCGCGAAGTCCGCGAGCACGGTGGCCAGTGGCACCCGCAGAGCGGCATCGATCCGGAGATTCTTCGTGTATCCGAGCCCGGGAGAGAAGAACACATCCTTCACGGCCTGCGCCTGCGCCTGTGAATGCCTGCCCTGCTCGGCGGCCGTGGCCTTCACGATGGCCTGACCGAGGGCGGCACAGCTCATACCGGGATGCACGTCCGCCCCCACGGACTTCTGTACGCGCCGGTCCTCGGGCAGGCCGTTGCAGGGAGCGGCCGTATCGCGCCCGAAGGTGAGCCATGCGCCGAGCGCCCCCAACAGGGCCAGACCCGCCAGCAGCACGGACCATATCTTGACCGGCACCGCACGGCGGGTCGTCTTCCCCGTCATGGCTGGCCCCATTCCTCTTCGTCGTTCGGCTCAGTTGGCCGTGTCTGTCAGGTACTTCTGCGCGGTCTCGGTCCCGCGTACCCGTCCGTCCAGCACGTTGCGCGTGTAGTTCTGGACGTCGGCCTCGGGGATGTCGGGCCGCTCCTTCGCCCATTCACCGACCATGATGGGTACCTGCTTGTTGATGGAGAGATAGGTGTCGGCAATCTCGGGATTGGCCTTGGCGTCGACCGCAGCCTTCATGCGGTTGTCCCATTCCCAGGCCCAGGTGTCGACGCCACGCTGGAGCGAGTCGCCGAAGGCGACGGACATGGTGGCGCCGGCAGCACCGACGGGTGTGGCGAAGTACAGCGGTGTCACGGCGCCACCGATGACGTGGGGTCCGCACCAGAGCGCGACTGGCGCCACTCCTGGTCGAAATCCCCCATGCTGCGCCCTCCTCGTCGACCTCTCGTGATCATAGACATGGCAACTGCACACGTGCCGAGCCCGCCTGTTGGTCGTGAGGGCTGCTGTGGCTCGCCGCTGCTTGCCCGCACGGAGATCCGTCGCGCAGTGTCCGATCGCGTTGATGACCGTGCCCGCACCGCCCGTCGGCCCGTGACCAGTGAGGTGAAAGGTCAGCTGCACGACCGGCGTTCCGGATGGTCAACGCGACCTTGCATCTTCGGCGACCGCAGCCAGGTGCACCGCTGTCCCGTCGCGCTCGGAGCCCGTCCGTGAACTCGGGCTTCGCGCGGTAGTCCGAGCGCGAGCAATCCGTCCTTGGACCCTCTTCGCGACTGCACCGTCGCTCAGCCGCAGACTCAGTCCTGCGGCCGCACGCCGGGCCCGTCGCGGTGTGCCAGGCGGGAGAGGACTTTGGCGTACACGATCGTCGCCTCGGCAGAAACGGTCACTATGACCGCCAGCGCGAGGATGCCCAGCAGCGCGGGCCACTGGCGCAGCGCGTCCGGCACAGGCTGTCCTTGGACGGCGGGCCGACCGGCGGGCCTCGGCACAGGGCTCTGCAGTAGGGCGTCCAGCGGCGTATCGGTGTCGGCGGCACGAGACTCCGGTGTGTCGCGCCCCCTTGTCCGGATGAGAATCAACCCTTGTCCGGCGACTGATCTGCCGTGATTCCCTTGAAACACGCCGTATCGCGCCTGTATTGCCCCACTATGCGCATTCGATGCCGAGCATTCAGGGAGATCTTCCATCCCTAACCGCTCGACAACCGCTCGACGCACCGTGACCCTGCGTCAACTGTTGTGCGGTGTGGTGTGCACCGGCCGCACCAGCGCGCACCACCAGAAGGGGAGTGCGCCGCACCGTGCGCACCACACGATGGTCAGTCGGCACCGGGTGCGCACCGGCCGGTGTGGAGACGGGCTAAGGGCACCCCAGAACCGTCATCACCCACTCCTCCGAGGGCCGCACGTCCTGTGGCTGGCCGTTCACCAGCCAGGAGCCGTCCCACTGGACGCGCCACATCTCACCACGCAGGTTCTCGAACTCCAGGAAGCTGCCAGGAGCACCTTCAAGAAGCACGAGTTCCCGCAGCAGCACATCGTGTGTGGTGAACCCCCGGGAGGTGCCCATGCTGCCGCCACCGGTCCGCGTGTTCTCGTATCGCATGCGCAGGTACGGGACCGGCAACCGGGACACGACCGTCGGCCGCAGCATGCGCTTGAACCGCAGAACTGCTTCCTCCACGTTCTCGTCACCGCGAAACTCGCACTCGTACGCCGGGAAGACCGCCGAGACGACCTCGTTCAAGGCCTCATTCCGCCCATGGTGGAACCCGTGCACGGCCGGCGACGCCGCTGCGACGGCATCGAACTGATAGGTCCCATACGAAAAGCCGGGAAGGACCGTGAGCGGTCGAGCATCCCGGCCACGGCCGAGCTGATGCTGCCTCGCGAACGCCAGAACGGCCCTGGTCAGGCCGTCGTCATGCACATCAAGCGAGTTCATCTGGTAAGCCCAGTGCCCGTCATGATCCATCGCTAAGGGTTGTCCCGTAAATGATCTTCGAGTGGCCTCGGGCATGGCGGGCTGCCGTGCGGCCTGCTCGCTTATCCGGCGAGGGTGAGGTTGTGCA
>NZ_JBEORW010000037.1:0-83430 GCF_040302565.1 Streptomyces sp. NPDC097981 | reverse complement strand
CCGCATCCGCAGCGAGAAGGGCCTCCGCTGGGGCGGACGCCCCCTCGCACCCGCAGCCTGAGCAACCCGGCGAACCTATCCGGTCACAGCACTAGGCAGCGCCTGGGCAGGCCCGCCGCCGTGCCGACCCGCCGCCGGCGGGGTGTGCCGGGAGGACCCCGGGCCGATCGTGTCGGCCCGGGGTCCTCCCCTTCCCCTGGATCCCCGTCAGTCACCGGGGAAGTGGCAAGCCACCTCGCGTGAGGCGGTGACCTGGAGCAGCGGGCGCTCCGTGCGGCAGATGTCCTGCGCCTTGGGGCACCTCGGGTGGAAGGTGCAGCCCGGGGGCGGGGCTGCCGGGCTCGGCGGGTCGCCGAGCAGCACGATCCGCTCTCGCCGCCGCTCGGCCGCCGGGTCCGGCAGCGGTACGGCGGACAGCAGCGCCCGGGTGTACGGGTGCTGGGGGTTCTCGTACAGGACGCGCTTCTCGCCGATCTCGACGATCCGGCCCAGGTACATGACGGCGACCCGGTCGCTGACCCGTTTCACCACGGACAGGTCGTGCGCGATGAACACGTAGGCCAGGCCCAGTTCGCGGCGCAGGCGCTCCATCAGGTTGACGATCTGCGCCTGGACGGAGACGTCGAGGGCGGACACGGGCTCGTCGGCCACGATCAGCCGGGGGCTGGTGGCCAGTGAGCGGGCGATCCCGATGCGCTGGGCCTGGCCGCCGGAGAACTCGTGCGGGTAGCGGTCGATGTGCTCCGGGATCAGCCCGACCAGGTCCATCAGCTCGGCCGCCCGGCGGCGCGCGTCGGCCGCCGTCCGGCCCTGCACGAGCAGCGGGTCGGAGATGATCCGGGCCACGGTCTGGCGGGGGTTGAGGGAGGAGTGGGGGTCCTGGAAGACCATCTGGAGGTGCCGCCGGAGCGGACGGAGCCCGCCTTGGGACAGCCGGGTGATGTCCCGTCCGTCGAACGTGATGCTGCCGGCCGTGGGCTCCAGCAGCCTCACCAGCATCCGGCCGGTGGTGGATTTGCCGCAGCCCGACTCGCCCACCAGGCCGAGGGTTTCGCCCGCCGCGAGATCGAAGGAGACCCCGTCGACGGCACGCACGGGCGCCCCCCGGCGCCCGGACGCCGAGCGCCGGCCGGGGAAGGCCATGGTGAGATCGCGTACGGACAGCAGCGGATCGGGCGGGGCCGGATCGGTCCCGGTCCGGTCCGGCCGTGTGGTGGTGTCCGGGGGGCGGGCCTCTACGGTCATCGGGTCGCCTCCGGGGCGGACGGGGCGGACGGGGCAGTCGGTGCGGACGGGGCCTCCGGGGCGGGCACGGCGCCGGCCGCAGCGCCGGGGACCAGGACCGGCGGCGGGGAGCCGGCGCCCGCGAGATGGCAGGCGGCGGTGCGCGGGGCGGTCCCGTGGGGCCGCAGTTCGGGGCGCTCGGTGGCGCAGCGGCTGCGCTGCTCCGGGGTGCCCGCGGCGGCGAGGCCGCAGCGCGGGGCGAACGCGCAGCCCGGGGCGGGCGCGAGCAGCGAGGGCGGGGACCCGGGAATGGCCCGCAGCGGCTCGTCGTCGGCGTCGTCGAGCCGGGGCAGCGAGTCGAGCAGGCCCCGGGTGTACGGGTGCGCGGGGTCGGCGAACAGCTCGTCGACCGAGGCCTGTTCGGCGGCCCGGCCGCCGTACATGACCAGTACCTCGTGGGCGACGCGGGCGACCACCCCCAGGTCATGGGTGATCATCACGACGCCGAGGCCGCGCTCCTGCTGGAGCCGGGCGATGAGCTCCAGGATCTGCGCCTGCACGGTCACGTCGAGGGCCGTGGTGGGCTCGTCGGCGATCAGCAGGTCGGGTTCGCAGGCCAGCGCCATGGCGATCATCGCGCGCTGGCGCATGCCGCCGGAGAACTGGTGCGGGTACTCCCCCGCCCGGCGGGCCGGCTCCGGGATGCCGACCTCGCCGAGCATGTCGACCGCGCGCCGGCGCGCGGCGGCCCGGCCCGCCTTGAAGTGCACGCGGACGTGCTCGGCGATCTGCTCGCCGACCGTGTAGTAGGGGTGCAGGCTGGAGAGCGGATCCTGGAAGATCATGGCCATCTTCCGGCCGCGCAGCCGGGACAGCTCCTTCTCGGACATCCCGGTGAGTTCCTGCCCGGCCAGGGCGATCGAGCCGCCGACCTCGGCTCCCCGGTGCAGGCCCATGACGGCGAGCGAGGTGACGGACTTGCCGGACCCGGACTCGCCGACGATGCCGAGGGTCCGCCCGGCCTCCACCGTGAAGCCGAGTGCGTCGACGGCCCGTACGGGGCCGCGCGGGGTGGGGAACGTGACGCGCAGGTCGCGTACTTCGAGCAGGGCGGCCATCAGTACCTCACCCTCGGGTCGATGACGGCGTACAGGAGGTCGACCACGAGGTTGGCGACGACGATGAAGAAGGCGGCGAGCAGCGTGACCCCGAGGACGACCGGCTGGTCCGAGCTGACCAGGGCTCCGTAGAACAGTCGTCCTACGCCGGGGAGTCCGAAGATGGACTCGGTGATGACGGCTCCGGCGAGCAGTCCGCCGAGGTCCATGCCGAAGATGGTGAGGATCGGGGTCATCCCGGAGCGCAGGCCGTGTTTGACGACGACCGTGCGTTCGGGCATGCCCTTGGCCCGGGCGGTGCGGATGTACGGCTCGGCCATGGCCTCGATCATGGAGCCCCGGCTCTGGCGTGCGTACATGGCCGCGTAGAGCAGGGCGAGCGCGGTCCAGGGCAGCAGCAGGTTGGCCGCCCAGGCGAACGGGCCGTCGGAGAAGGCCTGGTAGGTGGGGTAGGGCAGGAGCCCGGCGACGCGGATGACTCCGTAGATGAGCATCACGGAGGTGAAGTAGACCGGCAGTGAGGCGGCGGCGACCGCGCCGACCATCAGTGCCTTGTCGGTGGCGGTGTCCTTGCGCAGGGCCGCGGTGACCCCGGCGCCGAGGCCGAGGACGAGCCAGAGCGCGGCGGCGCCGACGGCGAGCGAGGCGGAGACCGGGAGGCGGTCCATCAGCAGGTCCCACACGGGCAGGGAATTCTCGTACGAGTAGCCCAGGCACGGGAAGTCGCACTGGACGGCGTACTGGCCGGTGCCGAGGGTGCGGCCGGTGAAGATGCCGGTGAGGAAGTCGGCGAACTGCCGCCACACCGGCCGGTCCAGGCCGAGGTACTCCCGTACGTCGGCCAGCCGTTCGGCGCTGCAGGTCTTGCCGCAGGCGGCCGCGGCCGGGTCGGCGGGCAGGACGTAGAAGATGAGGAAGGTGACGGCGGCGATGGCGAGCAGGACTCCCGCCACGGCGAGCAGACGGCGCGCGAGGTAGAGGATCACGTGCGGCCGCCCCTCGGGTCGAGGATGTCGCGCAGGGCGTCGCCGAGCAGGGTGAAGGCGAGCACCGCGAGGAAGAGGAAGGTGCTCGGGATGACGAAGTACATGGGGTCGGTCTCGTAGTAGGCGACGGACTCGGCGATCATCTGGCCCCAGGACGGGGTGGGCGGGCGGACCCCGACGCCGAGGTAGCTGAGCGCGGCCTCGGTGCTGATCATGCCGGGGATGAGCAGGGTGGTGTAGGCGATGACCGGGCCGCAGACGCCCGGCAGGATGTCGCGGGTCAGGATCCGCCAGGAGCTCGATCCGCCGACGCGCGCGGCGTCGACGTACTCGCGGTGTTTGAGGGAGAGGGTCTGGCCGCGGACGACGCGGGCCACGCCGGGCCAGCCGAAGAGGCCGATGACCGCGGTCATGAGCACGATCCGGTTGACGTCCTTGGCCACCGACAGCATCGCGATCATGAAGATGAGGGAGGGGAACGACATGGTCAGGTCCATCAGCCGGGACAGGACCGCGTCGGTCCGGCCGCCGAAGTAGCCGGCGGCGATCCCGGCGGCGGTGCCGGTGACCACGACGATGGCGGTGGCTGCGAAGGCGATGAGGAGGGAGACCTGGGCTCCGTGGACGACGCGGGCGAACAGGTCGCGGCCGGTGACGGGTTCGACGCCGAGCCAGTGCTCGGGGCTGATCCCGCCGAGGGAGCCGAGGGGCTGGCCGCCGAGGTAGGGGTCGATGGCGGACTTGTCGAACTCCTCGGGGGACCAGCCGCCGAGCGCGCCCAGCCAGGGGGCGGTGGCGGCCATCAGGGCGAAGAGGAGGACGACGCAGAGGCTGACGCGGACGGCGGGGCGGTGGCGGAGTTCCTGCCGGGCGAGCTGCCAGGGGCTGCTGCCGGCGGTTGCCGCCGCGGGACCGTCCTCGGCGGCATCGGGGGCCGGTGCCCCGCCCGGAGCCGGGGCCGGGGCCGGGGCCGCCCGGCCGTCGGCGCCGGGTGCGGTGGTGGTCATGGTGTCGGGGGCTCCCTGTTCCTCAGCCCTGGCTCTTCGAGGGGTCCTTGAGGCCGACCGTGCCGTAGTCGACGGTGCCGGTCCACACGGGGTGGCCGTAGGCGCCCGCGATGTTGGGGCCGACGAGCAGCGGCTTGCGCTCCAGCAGGACCGGGATCGACGGGGCCTTCTTCATGAGCTCCGCGTCCAGGTCGGTCCAGGCCTGGCCGGCCTGCTTGGCGTCGGCCATGGCGTTGATCTCGTCGATCCGCTTCATGGTGGCCTCGTCGCGGAACTGGGCGTAGTTGCCCTGGTTGCCCTTGTCCTTGATGGTGCGTCCGTCGAAGACGAAGGGGATCCAGGTGGAGCCGGAGGGGTAGTCGGGGCACCAGCCCGTATAGGTCATGTCGGGGGTGGTGGAGAGGTCGCCGATGACGTCGTAGTACGCGCCGGGGTCGACGGTGTCGATGACAACTTCGATGCCGGCGCGGGACAGGCCCTGCTGGATGGCCTCCGCCTTGCCCTTGTCGCCGGTGGAGACCGCGAGGGAGACCTTCAGGTGCTCCTTGCCGGCGGCCTTGAGCAGTTCCTTGGCCTTGGCGGGGTCGCCGGACGCGGGGATCCCCAGGGTGTCGGCCTGCTTGCCGCCGGAGAGGGCCGGGGGCAGGTAGGCGGTGGCGACCTCGTTGAGGGCCGGGCCGCCGCCCGCGGTGATCACGGCCTCCTTGTCGACGGCGTACTGGAGGGCCTCGCGGACCTTCGGGTCGTTGAAGGGGGCGCGGGAGTTGTTCAGGTGGAGCATGACCGTACAGCCCTGGGACTCGGCGAGCAGGCGCGCCTTGACCTCCGGCTTCGGCAACACCTTCGGGGCGCTCTCGGGGCGCATGTTGGCGTACTCGACGGCCGAGGCGTCGGCGCCCTCGCCGGCGATGATGCGGTCGTCGATCTGGCCGCCCTTGAGGCCCATGACCACGACGAACTTGTCGGGGTAGGCCTTGCGCACGGGGTCGGTCTTCGCGTCCCAGTGCTCGTTGCGGACGAGCACCAGCTTCTTGTCGCGGTCGTACGACTCGATCTTGTACGGGCCGGAGGAAAACGGGCGGGCGTCGTACTGGGTTCCCTTCTCCTGGGACTGCGGGACGGGCGCGAAGGTGGGGAGGGTGGCGGTCGCGGAGAACTCGGCGACCGGGCGCTTGAGCTCGAAGACGATGGTGCGGTCGTCGGGGGTTTTGACGGAGTCGAGGTGCTGCCCCTGGAGCGGGCCCTTGTAGCCGTCGGTGCCGGCCAGGTACTGGGCGGCGTAGTCGGGGCCGCCGGTGAGGTCGGGGGCGAAGGAGCGCTCGACGTTGTACTTGACGTCCTGCGCCTTGATGGGGGTGCCGTCCTCGTACTTCAGGCCCTCCTTGAGGGTGAAGGTCCAGGTCTTGCCGCCGTTGGAGGGGGTGCCGAGGTCGGTGGCGAGGTCGGGGACGAGCTCGCTGCCGGCCTTGCCGGGCTCGGCCTTGAAGGTGACGAGCGTCCGGTAGAGGAGGCGGGTGCCGAAGTCCATGGTCGGCATGACCCAGTTGCGGGCGGGGTCGAGGTGGGCGAAGTCCTGGTTGGACAGGACGGTGAGGGTGCCGCCCTTGACCGGCGTGCCGCCGAGGATCTTTCCGTCGTTGGCGGCGGCGGGGTTGGCGCCGCTCGGGGCGGCGGAGCCCTTCTTGGGGTCGGAGCAGCCCGAGGCACCGAGTGCGAGAGCCGCCACCAGGGCGGTGGCGAGGGCGAGTTGGGTGCGCTTGGTCATGGGTCACTCCAGTGAAGGGCCGCGCTCTATGATGTGACCGGTAACATAGTAATGTGAAATTGCACTGACAAGGGGTTGGTGCCTCCGTTATCCAGCCGTGTCCAAATCCCCTTTGGTGCAAGGGGGTTCGGCCCGTGGCCCGTCCGCGTAGGTCAAGCGCCCAGCACTCCCCCGAAGACGGGGAGGTTGCGCACCACCGTCCACAGGACGACCACGACGAGCACCACACGCGGCCACCATGGCGGGAGCACGCGCCGACTGGTCCTGCCAGTGACGACGCGCAGCCACACGACCACGGCGCACGGCAACAGCACGACCAGCAGCAGGTTGTAGTCCGCCGCGGCCGGCACATTGCCGTGAACGAGCTGGTGGAGCGCACGCAAACTGCCGCAGCCCGGGCAGTCGAGGCCCGTGAGGGCTCGGAACGGGCAGCGCGGGAACCGGCCGGGTCGCGTGGGGTCCACGAGGCCCACGACGACGGCGACGGCTGCGAAGACCCCCGCGGCGAACCAGGCGTCGCGCACGGGCTTCGGCAACCAGACCCACGAAGCCAGACGGCGGGCCCGGCTGCGCCGTGCCGTCACGGCCCCGGCAGGGAGGTGGTGGTGTTCGTGCCCGTGGACATGCCGATGGCGATGATCACCGCCCATGCCAGGAGTCCGGCGACGAGGCTCACGATGACGAAGAGCCGCGCCTTGCGCGACGCCTCGGCGGCTCCCGCGAAGTCGCCCTCGTTCCACTTGGCCGGGACCTGCGAGGCGAAGACGATGGCAGCGATCCCGGTCGGCAGGAAGCAGAAGAGCGTGACGAGGATGGCACCGGTCAAATACGTGTCCGGCGACTTCGTCCGTCCCGAGTGGTCGGCAGTACCCCACTGCTGCTCTGGCCACGACGGCGGCGGGGAAGGCGGTTGCTGAGGAGGCGGTGGGATGATCGGCTCCTGCCACGGAGTCTGCGGGCCCCAGTCCTCGTCGCCGCCGGGAGGCGGAGTTTGGTGTCGGTCTGCCATGGCTGCGCACCTCTCTGAATCCGGACCTCAGGCAGGGGTCCACATCGCGCGTCGGGGATCCCAGATCCACCGGTCACCGCAGGCGTCCAGAAGGACGGCCTTCTCGTACGCCTGGTCCGGCAGGTCTGCGGTGAAGGTGACCTGGCCGCCCGACGCCGACTCGACGACCACGCCCTCGGGCGTCTGCTCTGCTTCCGGGCCGCCTCGCAGCAGTCGGTCCACGAACGCCTTCAGCCCCTTGTGGGACTCGTCGGCGAGACGCTGGAACAGGGTGCTGAGAAACGGCTCCAGGACAGCGCCCGTCACCAGCACCAGCACGACGTCGTTCGCCCCTCTCCGCGTGGGCCGCAGCATGCACGTGGAGGTGACTCCGGCCCCGAGCAGCAGGTCCTGCCCCTCCAGCGCCGGGGTGGAGGGGAGCGATGAGGGCCAGAAGATCTCGACCTCGGGGTTCGCCATGACGTGTCTCCCTTTATGACCAGTGAGGCAGCGACCAGCGCTCGACGGCACCCGCGCGGGTGCCGGTCACCAGACCCTGGCCACCTTCGAGGAACGCCAGCCCGGCGAGCCTGTGCGCCGGCTCCGCCACGACGGTCAGCGCCCCCGTCTTCAGGTCCCACAGGGTCACCGTGCCGTCGTCGTCACAGACGGCGAGTGCCGGGAAGCCGGAGGCGAACGCCAGGTGGGAGGGTTGTCGCCCGTGCTCCGTACGCTGCAGGAGACGACCGTCCCAGGACCAGACGCGCACCCTGCCGTCCGCACATCCGGTGGCGAGGAGATGTTCCGTGAGTGCGAGGCAGAGGACGGGCTGGGGCTGCGGCCAGGCCGTCACCGGCTGTCCTCGCACGTCCAACTGCCGTACGAGGCCGTCACTGCTGGCGACGACAACGTGCCGGTCGCCCGGCGCGAAGGCGATGGGACCCAGCCTGCCGCGCCAGGCCTTCCGCTGCCAGGCCCGCTCCTTGCCCGGCCAGGCGGGAAGGTCCCGTACCCGGGCACCCCACATGTTGTAGACGTAGACGTGATCCCTGACCGTCACTGCGAGCCAGCAGCCGTCCGAGCTGAAGGCGAGGGCATCGCCCTGTCCTCCCACGTTCATCACACGGACCGGCTTTTCGCTCTGGAGGTCCCAGACGACGACGGTGCCGTCGTTGTGCCGACTGGCCACGTGCCGTCTCCAGGGGCCCCAGGCCACGCGCACGGGAATCTCTCGCTGCACGGGCATGCATTGCGCGACCAGCCCGCCGCGGACGCCGTTCACGACCCGGACCACGCCGTCGCCGCACGCGGCGGCAACGAGGCCGGAAGGCCCGAGCGCCAGGTCATTGCAGGGACCGACATCGGCGAGCAGATCGATCCTGTGGGAGAGGCGTCGTACCGGTGCGGGAGGCGGCGGGCCCGGCGGAGGCGGTCTCGGGCCCGGTGAGCCGGACTGTGCGTCCGGCACCGAGAAGATCCGGGTTTCGTCCGAGGCGAGGAACAGCACGGGGGTGGCCCACTCCAGGCTGTCCAGATCCATCTTCACGTCTTCGCGGGCGAGGGTCACCGCTCGGTCGACCGGAAGTCCTTCGGCGATCCGCTCGTAGAACGAGGAGGCGAAGACGAGCGCTGCCCGGTCGGTGATCTTGTACTGCATGGCGACCACGGCCGGCACGCCGGCCCGTACGAGACTGGCGGCGGCACTCGTGAAGACGTCCTCGGATCCGCTGACCGCGGACTCGCAGGAATTCAGCACGATGAGACGCAGGTTCGGGCAGTCCGCGATCAGCCTCTCGAAGTCGCTGGCGTAAATCTTCCTGGCCGACCCGTCGTTGCCCGAGAGCTGAACGTATCCGGCATTGCGTTCCTCGTCGAATCCGCCGTGACTGACGCAGTGGAGGACGTGCCAGGAGCCGAAGCGCAGTTCCCTCGCCAGATCCTGCCATCGGTCTCCGGTAAGCCAGTGGACGTCCACGTTGTCGGAGCTGTACCGCTGAAGCGCACCCGCTATCTGCCTCCCTTCTTTTTCCCCCTCCAGGACGGGCAGATCGCGCGGGTTTGCCGAAATTCCCAGCACGCGCAACGGAAGGGTGAGGGCCAGCGGGGGAATCCGGTTCATGAGGCGCAGGCACCGAGCGACCGGAACGCGGAGGGCGAGATAGTCATCGCGGGAGGGATCGACGAGGTATTCCCAGGGGATGCGCGCCACGTGCGGACCGTTCGTCCGCAGCAGGATGCGCAGCGGAGTTCCCTGTGTGCGCGAAAGACTGCGGCACCGGTCGAACTGGATGAGTATGTCGTCCCGGAAGATTGCCGCGGTGAGGCGCGCCCCGAATTCCCGGACGGGCTTTTCCGTGAAGGACGCCCCCCGCACGACCACGGGGCTGTACGACTTGGCCAGCAAGCTCTCCACCTGGGAGAGCACGGACCGGAGTTCGTTCTCGGAGTAGGGCACCGGAACCCGAATCAGCGCTTCACCGCACTCAGAAGAACACGACACGATCCAGTTGGTGTCGGCTTCAATGATTTCCAGCTGGAACTGGAGATCTTTCATCCAATCACCTCCGGCCCCTGGATATAGTTGACACCCGATGTTTCGCGGCGTCCACCCAGGGGCCCGGCCCTCGACGGCCAAGCGCTCCTAGAGGCTTGAGCCGAGGCCGCCCGGTGTGCGGCCGACCGGTTCGTCGCGGCCCTGGGCCCAGAGGGAGCGGACGTGGCCGAGGTGGCGGACCATGCAGGCCTCCGCCGCCTCCGCGTCCCCGCCGATCATCAGGTCCAGCAGCTCGATGTGCTCCTCGGCGGAGGAGACCAGCTTGCCCGCCTCGTCCAGCCCGGTCAGGCCGTACAGGCGGGAACGCTTGCGGAGGTCGCCGACGGTTTCGACGAGCCGGTCGTTGCCCGCAAGGGCCAGCAGGGACAGGTGGAAGCGACGGTCCGCCTCCAGGTAGCCGATGAGGTTGTGCTCGCGCGCGCTGGTGACGATCTCCTCGGCGATGGGGCGCAATGCCTCCAGCTGCTCCGCCGTGGCGATCTTCGTGATCCGGCCGATGGTCGGCACCTCGATCATCGTGCGCAGTTCGGTGTACTGGTCCAGGTCGCGCTCGCTGACCTCGGTGATCCGGAAGCCCTTGTTGCGGACCGGTTCCACCAGGCCCTCACGGGCCAGGTCGAGCATCGCCTCGCGGACGGGCGTGGCCGAGACCCCGAGCTCGGCGGCCAGGCCGGGCGCCGAGTACACGCTGCCGGGGCGCAGTTCACCCGCTATCAGGGCTGCTCGAAGGGCGTGGCCGACCTGGTCGCGGAGCCGTTCCTGAGCCTTGATGAGACTGTGCTGCTTCAGGTCACCCATTGCTTTTCCTCCGAACCCTTCGCACCACCGAGTGCAGAGGAACAGCGTACAATGTCACGTTGCGCTTCCCCGAGCGGTGGTGTCTCCCGCGGCGCGGTACATCGCCACCGCCACTGCGAGATCTTCCCAGGCCATGCCCACACTCTTGAAGAGCTGTGGACAACCCGCCGCTCCGGCCGCCGGGATCCGGCCCGCCACCAGGTCGGCCAGGGTGCCGCTGATATGACCGGGCCCGATGCTCCCCTCCGCTTCCGGCACCAGCAGGTCCCCCGCCTCGCGCAGCGCCGCTGCCCGCGATTCCACGTACACGGCGGCCCGGCGCACGAGGGCGGTATCGGTCTCGCGGGCGTCCGGCTCGTGCGAGCCGACGGCCACGACCGTCGCGCCCGCAGCCACCAGCCGCCCGTCGAAGAGGGGTTCGCGGGCCGTGGTGCAGCAGAGCACCACGTCCGCGTCCGCCACGTCCGCCGGGCTGCCCGTGCGCGCCGGGACCCCCAGGGCCCGGGCGTACTCCGCCAGCTTCTCCGCGGCCGCCGGCGTGCGGGCCACGATCACGGCCTGCGCCAACTCCCGTACCTCCCGTACCGCTTCGAGGTGGCCGTACGCCTGCGGGCCGGCACCGAAGAGCACCAGCCGCAGGGGCCGCCCGGCCGGTGCCAGGTACCGCAGGGCGAGCGCGGAGACCGCCGGGGTGCGCAGGGCGGTCAGCGCCGCGCCGTCGAACAGGGCCAGCGGGCGCAGCGTCGGGCCGTCCAGCAGCAGGTAGGAGCCGGTGATGCGGGGCAGGCCGAGGGCCGGGTTGCCGGGCGCCACACCGGCGATCTTGACCCCGGCGTACGCCCCCGCCGCGGCCGGCATCAGCAGCAGCTCTCCGCCCCCGGGCACGGGCAGGGCCGAGCGCTGCGGGCAGGCCTCCGGGTCCAGCCCGGCCCGCAGCGCGTCGGCCAGCGCGTCGGCGGCCGCGGCCGGGGTGAGCAGTGCGGCCGTCTCCGCGGCCTCGAACTGCGGGATCACAGGAGGAATCCGGCGCCGAGGGCGTCCTGCGGATCGCGTACGAAGGTGTGCTCGCCGGTGCGGTACGCCGTGCCGGTGACCTCCGTGACGAGGCCGTCGCGGGAGCCCCCCGGGACGGCGCGGCCCGTGAACACCGTGCCGACCACCGACTCGTGGAGCAGGTCCTCGCCCGCCCCGAGCCGCCCGTCCTCCACGAGCAGCGCGAGGCGCGCCGAGGTTCCCGAGCCGCAGGGCGAGCGGTCGATCTGCCCGTCGGCGAACACGGTGACGTTGCGCTGGTGCGGGCCGAAGGGGGTGTCGGGCAGCTCCTCGTGGAGGATCACCCCGTAGACCCCGGAGAGCAGCGGCCCGCCGGGGTGCCAGGTCCCGGGGTGGGCGGCCAGCGCGGCCCGGATCTCCTGCCCGGCCCGGACGAGTTCGGGCAGCGCGGCCCGGGAGACGCCGAGGCCCAGGTCCCGGGCGGCGACGGATGCGTAGCAGGCGCCGGCGTGCGCGATGTCCACCTCCGCCATGCCCAGGGTGGTCGCCACCGGGACCTTGCGGGCGCCGACCCGGGCGGGGACGTTGCGGAAGGTGACCCCGGTGGTGCGGCCGCCGCTGCGGTGCACGGTGGCGGCGACCCGCCCCGACGGCACGTCGATCCGCACCTGTACGTCCCCGTCGTCCGGCGCGGCGACCCGGCCGGAGTCCACGGCCCAGGCGCCGAGCGCCATCGTGCCGTGGCCGCAGGCGGTGGAGTAGCCGTCCTTGTGCCAGAACAGCACGCCGAAGTGGGCCCCGTCGTCGTCCGGGGGCACGACGAACCCCCCGTACATCCCGGCGTGGCCGCGCGGCTCCTGCACGAGGAGCCGCCGTACGTCGTCCAGGGGGCTGCAGCGCGGGGCCGTCCCGGAGCCTCCGGGGCCGATGGCGGTGGCGCAGCGCTCGGCGACGGTGTCGCCGGGCACGGGGGGCAGGCCGGCCGAGGCGACGTCGACGATGCGGAAGGGCTCCCCGGCGGTGTGGTAGTCCACGGTGTGTACGACGGTCAAAGGAGGAACCCTCCGGGGAAGGGGTCGGACGGGTCGAGGAAGTACTGGGCGGTGCCGGTGATCCAGGCCCGCCCCGTGACGGTGGGGACGACGGCCGGGAGCCCGCCGACCGTGGTCTCCCCGACCAGCCGGCCGGTGAACTCGGTCCCGATGAAGGACTCGTTGACGAAGTCCGCGCCGAGCTCCAGGAGGCCGCGCGCGTGCAGCTGGGCCATGCGCGCGCTCGTCCCCGTACCGCAGGGCGAGCGGTCGAACCAGCCCGGGTGGATGGCCATGGCGTGCCGGGAGCGGCGGGCGTCGGAGCCCGGGGCGGCGAGGTAGACGTGCTTGACCCCGGCGATGGAGGGGTTCTCCGGGTGGACGGGCCGGTCGCCGGAGGCATTGATCGCGTCCATGACGGCGAGTCCCGCGGCGAGCAGGTCGTCCTTGCGGTCCCGGGAGAAGGGGAGCCCGAGGGAGTCGAGTTCGACGAAGGCGTAGAAGTTGCCGCCGTAGGCGAGGTCGTAGGTGACCGTGCCGTACCCGGGGACCTCGGCCTTCAGGTCGAGCCCGACGCAGAAGGAGGGGACGTTGGTGAGGGTGACGGCGGTGGCCGCCCCGTCCTCGACCCGGACGTCGACGCTCACGAGCCCGGCCGGGGTGTCGAGCCGGACGGTGGTGACCGGCTCGACGGCCTCCACCATGCCCGTCTCGACCAGGACGGTGGCGACCCCGATGGTCCCGTGCCCGCACATGGGGAGCAGGCCCGACACCTCGATGTACAGCACGCCGAAGTCGGCGTCGGGCCGGGTGGGGGGCTGGAGGATGGCGCCGCTCATCGCGGAGTGGCCGCGCGGCTCGTACATGAGCAGGGTCCGGACGTGGTCCGTGTGCTCGATGAAGTGCAGCCGCTTCTCGGCCATGGTGGCGCCGGGGATCACCCCGACGCCCCCGGTGATCACCCGGGTCGGCATGCCCTCGGTGTGCGAGTCCACCGCGTGGTAGACGTGACGCGTGCGCATGGGGTCTCCCGGTCGGCTAGTTGAGGCCCTCGGCGAGGGCCTTCTCGGTCGCGGCACGGACGGCCGCCTCGATCTCCCCGGTGAGGGGGAAGCGAGGCGGGCGGGTGGCGCCGCCGGGGCGTCCCGCGATGTCCATGGACAGCTTGATGGCCTGGACGAACTCGGTCTTGGAGTCCCAGCGCAGCAGCGAGTGCAGGGACTTGTACAGCGGAAGCGCGGCGGCGACGTCGCCGGCGACGGCGGCCCGGTAGAGCTCGGCGCAGGAGCGCGGCAGGGCGTTGGGGTAGCCGGCGATCCAGCCGACCGCGCCGGCGAGGGCGAGTTCGAGGAGCACGTCGTCGGCGCCGATGAGCAGGTCGAGGCCCGGGGCGAGTTCGGCGATCTCGTAGGCGCGGCGGACGTCCCCGCTGAACTCCTTGACGGCGACGATGCTGCCGTCGCCGTGCAGCCGGGCGAGCAGGGCGGGGGTCAGGTCCACCTTGGTGTCGATGGGGTTGTTGTACGCGACGACGGGCAGCCCGGCGCGGGCGACCTCGGCGTAGTGGGCGCGTACGGCCGTCTCGTCGGCCCGGAAGGCGTTGGGGGGCAGGAGGAGCACGGAGCCTGCTCCGGCCTCGGCGGCCTGGTCGGCCCAGCGGCGGGCCTCGGCGCTGCCGTAGGCGGCGACACCGGGCATGACGCGGGAACCGTCGCCGCCGGCCGCCTCGACGGCGGTACGGACGACGCGGGCCCGCTCCTCGTCGGTGAGGGTCTGGTACTCCCCGAGGGAGCCGTTGGGGACCACGCCGTCGCAGCCGCCCTCGATCAGCCAGGCCACGTGCTCGGCGTAGGCGTCGTAGTCGACGGAGAGGTCCTCGCGCAGGGGCAGCGCGGTGGCGACCATGATGCCGTGCCAGGGGCGGGTGCGGGGCGGGGTGGGCGCGGGGGTGTGCGCGTGGGTCATGAGAGAGCTCCCTAAGTGATGTGTGACATTTTACTAGTGGGTGTGAGGCGGCCACAAGGGCCGCGGCCCGCCGGATCAGCCTTCGACCGGGGGCAGTTCGGCGAGGTGGCGCAACGGGACCGGGCAGGACAGGGGCCGCCGGTCGGGTACGGCGTCGTGGGACGCGGTGTTGTGGGACGCGGCGTCGTGGGACGCGGCGGCTTCCCCGGCGAGGGCGGCGACGGCCGGTCCGCACATGCGGCCCTGGCACCAGCCCATGCCGCAGCGGGTGAGGAGTTTGACCGTACGGGCGTCACGCGCGCCGAGGTCGGCGACCGCCTCGCGGATCCGGCCGGCCGGGACCTCCTCGCAGCGGCACACGTCGGTGTCGTCGCGGAGCCAGCCGGTCCAGCCGACGCCCGGGCGGTGGGCGGCGCCCATCGCCTCGGCGAAGGCCCGCAGCCGCGCCCGGCGGCGGGCCAGGGCGGCGGGGGCCGGGGGCCGGCCGGCGATCGTCCGGGCGGCGATCGCGTACGCGGCGATCTCCCCTTCCAGCAGTGCCAGTCGGGCCCCGCCGATACCGCCGGTCTCACCGGCGGACCAGATCCCGGGGACCGAGGTCCGCTGCTCGGCGTCCAGCACCAGGGCGAAGGTGCCGTCGGCGCTGCGACGGGTGGCACAGCCGAGGCCGGCCGCCAGCTCCAGCTGGGGAACGAGCCCGTGGCCGACCGCGAGGGCGTCGCACGGGATCCGGCGGGCGGTGCCGGGCACGGGACGCCAGTCCCGGTCCAGGCGCGCCACGGTGACGGCCTCGACCCGGTCGGTGCCGTGCACCTCGGTCACCGCGTGCCGGGTGAGGAGGCGGATGTGGCGGTGGAGCAGGGCGCTGCCGTACGTGGCGGCCTCGGCGAGCTTGCCGGGGTTGCGCAGCAGGGCGGGAACGTGGCCGGCGTAAGCGGTGTACGCGGCGGCCTCGACGACGGCCGGCACCCGGGCCCCGGCGGCCGCGAGCGACCCGGCGACGGCGAGCAGCAGCGGCCCGCTCCCGGCGACGACCACCCGCTTGCCCGGCAGTACGAGCCCGCTCTTGAGCATGGCCTGCGCCCCGCCGGCCCCGACCACCCCGGGCAGGGTCCAGCCGGGGAAGGGCAGTTGCCGCTCGTACGACCCGGTGGCGAGGAGCACGGACCGGACGTGCAGGGTCGCGGCCGCCTCCTCGGGGCCGGCGACGGCGTGCAGCGTCCAGGCCCCACCGTCCGGGACCACGGTCCAGACGTGGTGGCCCGGGAGGTACGTGATCCGCCCGGCCGACACGTGGGCGCGCAGGGCGGCTTCGCGCGGGGCGAAGGCGGCCCATCCGTGGTGCAGGGCTTCGGGACGCTCCGCCCCGAGCCCCGGCGCGGGGTGGCGGTAGTACTGCCCGCCGGGGCGCTCCCCCGCGTCCAGGAGGGCGACGCGCAGGCCGAGTCCGGCGGCCGTGACGGCGGCGGCGAGCCCGGCGGGGCCCGCGCCGACGACCGCGAGGTCGCACGGGGCAGCGTCAGACGCCGAGCTCGGCATGGCCGGTTCCCTCCTGGGTGGTGACGGTGTCCCCGGGGCGGGCGGGGACGAGGCAGGCGCGCTGGTTCGGGCGGCCGTTGACGGTGACGAGGCAGTCGAAGCAGCTGCCGATCCCGCAGAACGCCCCGCGCGGGGCGCCGCCTTCGCGGGTGGTCCGCCAGGCGAGGATCCCGGCGCCCCACAGCACGGCGGCGATGCTCTGGCCCGCCTGCGCGGTGAGCTGCCGCCCGTCGAAGCGGAGCGCGTACGTGGCCGTGGGAGCTCCGCCGACCAGGGTGCGGGGTGTGCGGGTGCGCGTGGGTCGGGTCATCGTCCGTTCTCTTTCTGCGTGCGGTCGGGTCGGCGGGCCGGTGCCGCGGTCCGCTGCGCGGGGCCTTGTCCCCGCCCCGCCCCTCTCCCGCTCACCGGGGTTCCGCCCCGGACCCCGCCAACGGCGCGGCACCCGGCCTGGATCCGGGCGGAGCCGAATCCGGCCCCGCCGGCGTGTGAGGCGCGGGGCCGGGCAGAGCCCGGTTTCGGGAAGGGGCAGGGTGGGGGAAGGGCCCCGCGCAGCGGGCACCCGCACCGGGGCCGTCGACCGGCCCAGACCGTCGGGTCGGAACCGAAGCCGCGGCAGCGGGGGTTCGGGGTCCGGGGGTGTTCATCGGGCCGTGTCCCGGTCGAAGCGGTCGGGGCGGAACGGCAACAGGGGGAGCGGGGGTTCCACCCCGGTCAGGGCCGCTGTGATCAGCGCGCCCGTGGCCGGGGCCAGGCCGATGCCCGCGCCCTCGTGGCCGCAAGCGTGCAGCAGGCCCGGGACCCGGGGGTCCGGGCCGATCGCCGGGAGGTGGTCGGGGAGGTACGGCCGGAAGCCGTGGTAGGTCCGCAGCACCCGGACGTCCGCCAGGACGGGGAACAGCGCTGCCGCCTGGGCGGCGAGGCGGCGCAGAGCCTCCACGGACAGGGACCGGTCGAAGCCGACCCGCTCCCGGGTGGCCCCGATCAGCACCGGGCCCGACGGGGTGCCCTCGACCACTGCGGAGGACTGCAGGGCCGCGGAGCCGCTGGCGACGTCCGCGATGTAGTCGGCGGCGTAGACCTTGTGCCGGACCACCCTCGGCAGCGGCTCCGTCACCAGGACGAACCCGCGGCGCGGGAGCACCGGCAGGGACACCCCGGCCAGTTCCGCGATGCGGCCGCCCCAGGTGCCGGCCGCGTTCACCACCGCCGGGGCGAGGAGTTCACGGCTGCGGGTGCGGACCCCGCGGACACCCCCGGCCCCCGTGAGGATGCCGGTCACCTCCTCACCGAGGTGCACCTGCGCCCCCGACGCGGCCAGCAGCCTCGCCGCCGCCTGGGCCGGCTGGACCTGGGCGTCCTGCGGGTACAGGAACCCGCCCGCCCGGCCCGGGGCCAGATGGGGCTCCAGCTCGCGCAGGTCGCTCTCCCCCGCCTCGACGGCGTCGACCCCGGCGGCTCGCTGGCCCCGGGCGAAATCGCGCAGCGCCTTGAGCGAAGCCTCGTCCGGGGCGACGACGAGCCCGCCCTTGGCCTCGTACTCGATCTCCTGCGGGAGGACGGCGGCGAGTTCGCGCCACAGCCCGGCCGACAGCAGGGCCAGGTCGAGCTCCGGGCCCGCCTCCTTGTCGGAGACGAGCAGGTTGCCTTCCCCGGCTCCGGTCGTGCCGCCCGCGACGGGGCCGCGGTCGACGACGGCCACGGTGAGTCCGGAGCGGGCCGCGTAGTAAGCGATCGCGGCTCCGACGACGCCGGCGCCGATGATCACGACGTCCAGGGGATGTCTCTTGGGCACGGCAGTAATATGTCACATTCTCTAGTAGGTGCCTAGGGTCGGCCGGGCGGGCCCTTCCCCCGTTGCGGAAGGGGCCCGCCCGCCCGCGGGATCAGCTGCGCAGCGGACCCTCACAGCTGTAGCTCGACGTCCCCGCCACGTGGTTGGTCCAGATCTCCACGGGGCCGAAGGAGCAGTTCATGTCGGCCAGGTTGTTGGAGGCCGCGCCCGCCCGGTCGAGGATGAAGTAGTCCACCGTCTCCGACATGTCCTTGAAGTTCTGGTCGTCGCTGCGCCAGTTCTTCAGGTTCGCGGTGATCCGGCCGGTGCAGGTGAACCGGCGCTTGCCCGGGTCCCCGTTCTCCACGCAGTCCGGGGTGTTGTACGTGGCCGTCGCGAAGGAGGACTTCACGTTCGCGAGCGCGGAGTCGCGCAGCCGGTCGTTGGCCGTGAAGCTCGTGTTCGGAACGTAGAGCTGGTCGACCTTGGCGATCTGCGCGTCCAGGAAGCGGTCGTAGTCGCGCTGGAGGTAGGTGTCCGCGCCCATCCGGTGGCGCCAGGAGTCGTACGCCGCGACGTCGTTGTTGCGCAGGTGGGTGTACATCTCGCGCAGCAGCGAGGGCTTCTCGGTCCACAGGAACTCGAAGAAGGTGCCCGCGTAGTTGTAGAAGCGGAAGCCGTCGCCGTCGTACGTGGCGTTCAGCAGCTGCTCGACCGACATCCGCGGGCCGCCGCCGGCCGTGTCGTTGATGATGCCCTTGACCAGGGACTTGCGGACGGCGATGCCGTTGTCGCGGGTGGCGCCGTCGAAGAACTCGGCGGTGCCCTCGTCCATGGCGGTGGTGCGGTCGCCCTCGTACCAGGGGCCCTCGCCGAAGAACCCGGGGACGGCGAAACGGCCGTTGAGGTAGTGCGTGTACTCGTGGCGGAAGAGCTCTTCGAGGGTGAGGGAGGAGTCCTGCGGGACGCGCCGCTGGTACGTGTAGAAGGTGGCGCCGTTCTCGATGTACATGCCGCCGTTGTTGGTGCCGTAGCCGTTGAGCATCGTCTGGTAGGTGACGTAGTCGGCGCGAGAGGCGTACAGCACGATGTTCAGCGTGGTGTTGGGGTCGCCGGCCAGGGGCTGGTCGGTCCCGAGGACCCGGTGGAACTGGGTCTTGACCTGCTTGCTCGCGTAGTAGAGCTGGTCGACGGTGGCCCGGTCGAGTGCCGTGCGGACCTTGATGCCGCCGTTGTCGTAGGTGTAGGTGTTCGGGAAGAGCATCTTCTCGATGTCCTCCTTGCACACCCCGTACGGCTTGCACGCCTCGTAGGTGTTCAGCCATGAGACGAGCTTCGCCCACTGCTCGCTGCCGTTGCCCCACCCGGCCTTGACCGGGTCCAGGAGGCCGCCGAGGTCGGCGACGATCTGCCCCTGGAGGCCGTCGATCTGGCCGAACCGGCCGTACTCGCCGAGCGCGTCGCGGGCGGCCCAGTCGTTGGCGGTGCCCTTGAGGTGGGTGTATCCGGCGAAGGCCTTGAAGGCGGCCCGGTACCCGGGGTCGGCCGCCGCGGCCGCGTGGAAGGCGCTGTCCTGGTTGCCCGGGTACACGCCCAGGTAGTTGACGGTGAGGGCGGCGAGGACGGCGCCGCCCCAGGCGGCGTCGCGGTTGGTCGCGGTGTGCGACGCGTCCAGGGTGGCCAGGACCTTCTTGACGAGGCCGAGCTGGTGCTGGCGCAGGCCGGGACCGGTGGCGTAGAGGGCCTCGCGCAGGGTACGGGCGTTGGAGGCGGTGGCGTCGAAGGTGTGCGCGGCGTCGCCGAAGTCGGCGATGGCCCGGCGCATGGCGTCGACGGTCGGGGCGTCGGTCAGGTCGATCTCGGGGCGCGAGAAGTCGTGGTAGACGGCCGCGTGCAGGTAGGTGAACATCTCCTCCAGGTGCGAGGAGTTACTGCCGTCGTGGGTGGCGGCCAGGCCGGATATCCGGCGGGACACGGCCT
The DNA here is from genome assembly GCF_040302565.1 of Streptomyces sp. NPDC097981. NCBI lineage: Bacteria > Bacillati > Actinomycetota > Actinomycetes > Kitasatosporales > Streptomycetaceae > Streptomyces > Streptomyces sp. NPDC097981. The sequence continues at coordinate 63,711 of NZ_JBEORW010000037.1, read as the reverse complement.
GGACGTGGGCATCGGACATGACGGGCGCGAGGCGTGCGTCCCAGGTCCAGATCAGCCCGCGCAGACAGCCGTCGGCGGTGACGGCCGGGTCGGCCAGGAAGTCGGCGAACTGCTCGGGGCTGAGGCCCTTGATCCCGTCGAGGGTGCAGGGAACGCCCGCGGCGACGCTCCGCGCGGTGGGCGCGGCCTGGGCGGCGGCCAGCTTCCGGCTCTTCTCGGTGCGCTCGGCGGGAGCGGCGGCGGCCGTGGCGGGCCCGGGGACACGGCCGTCGGCGGCCAGCCCGCCCGGGGCCTGGGCCGTCGCCGGCGCGGCCTGCTTGGGCGCGGCGAGGTGGTCGACCTCGTCGAACGGGTTCGCACCGGGCGCACCGGAGGCGAAGGTGCCGGGCACGGCGGCGGGGGCGGCCACGGGGGTCCGGCCGGCGGTCTGGGAGACGGCCTGGCCGGCGGAGGCCAGCAGCGTCACCGCGACGGCGGCGGAGAGGAGGGACGTACGCACAGCTCTGTGCTGAGACACCAAGAACTCCTGATGAGGAAGGGAGGTGGGGGAAGTGGTGCGTGAACTGCCCTGCGTCACACGGCGTTTGACGGGGATTAACGTGCCGCGGTGTGAGCTGTAACATAGTAATGTGAAATTGCACTGACAAGACCTGTGCGCCCACCAGTTCGCATCTTCTTGAGGGAGCCCCCATGGCCGACACCCCCTCCCGCCTCAACATCGGCAGCCACGATCTGCCGGTATCGGCGGAATTGTCCCGCTTCATGGCCGCCGACTGGGCGGCGTCCCCCCTCCCCGACGCCGCGCGGGTCTCCGCGTACGAGGTCACCCCGGCCCGGCGCGCCCGGCTCTCGGCGCGCTTCCCGGGCGAGCGGCTGATCATCCCGGCCGGCGAGCTCAAGGTCCGCTCCAACGACTGCGACCACCGATTCCGCCCGCACAGCGCGTACGCCTGGCTGACCGGGCTGACGGGCGAGGACCAGGTGGGCCACGTCCTGGTGCTGGAGCCCTCGGGACCGCACGGCCACGAGGCCGTGCTGTACCTGCGCCCCCGGTCCTCGCGCGCGGACGGCAGCGAGGAGTTCTACCGGGACCGCCGCTACGGGGAGTTCTGGGTCGGCCGCCGTCCCGACCTGGCGGAGGCGCAGCGCCTGACCGGCCTGCGCTGCGCGCACCTCGACGCCCTCGGCTCCCCGACGGGCCGCAATGCGGCGTCCGACGCCGAACTGGGCACCGCGCTCTCGGAATTGCGCCTGGTGAAGGACGCCTGGGAGGTGGCGCAGCTCCAGCTGGCCGTCGACCACACGGCCGCCGGTTTCGAGGACGTCGTACGGGCGCTGCCGCGCGCCCTGGCGCACCCGCGCGGCGAGCGGTGGATCGAGGGGGTCTTCGGCCTGCGCGCACGGGCGGAGGGGAACGGCACGGGGTACGAGACGATCGCGGCGTCGGGCGCGCACGCGTGCGTCCTGCACTGGATCCGCAACGACGGCCGGCTCGACCGGGACGAACTGCTGCTGCTGGACGCGGGCGTGGAGACCGACAGCCTCTACACGGCGGACATCACGCGCACCCTCCCGCTGTCGGGGCGCTTCTCCCCCGTCCAGCGGCAAGTGTACGAACTGGTGCTGGCGGCGCAGGACGCGGGCATGGCGGCGCTGCGTCCGGGTGCGAGCTTCCGGGACTTCCACCGGGCCGGGATGCGGGTGATCGCGGAGGGCCTGGCGGAGTGGGGCGTCCTGAAGGACGCGCAGGGCGACCTGCACCGGCGGTACACGCTGTGCAGCAGCGGCCACATGCTGGGGCTGGACGTCCACGACTGCGCGAAGGCGCGCGCGGAGACCTACCTGGACGGGGTCCTGGAGGAGGGGCAGGTCCTGACGGTCGAACCGGGCCTGTACCTCCAGCCGGACGACGAGACCCTGCCGGCCGAGCTGCGCGGCATCGGCGTCCGCATCGAGGACGACCTGGTCATCACGGCGACGGGCGCCCGGCTGATGTCGGGTGCCCTGCCCCGCACGGTGGCGGGCATCGAGGAGTGGATGGGGACCCTCCTGGCGGGCTGAGCATCCACCCCACCCCCGTGGGGATGGATGCCCGTCCCGCGGACGGTCAGCTCGGCAGGGGCCCCGCCGGACAGCCGGAACACTAGGCTGTTTCCGGCCGCGTCCCGGTGTCCCGCCCGTCTCCGGGACGTCCCGGAGACGGGCGGGACGACCGTGAGCGGCCGAATCCCCTGGCCGCGCCGTCCCGGGAGAGCGGCGTCCCGTCCCTCGTCCGGGACGGCGGCGGGGCGGCCAGGGACGCGCGCCCAGGGGTCAAGGTGTCGTCCTCCAACCCCGAGGAAGCCTTCAAGGGCCAGGCCGTCTGCGGCTCGCCCGAGGCGGTCCACGGCATCGTCATGGACCTGGTCGGGAGCGACTCCCCGCCGAAACCCCTCGGCCCGGTCCTTCACCCCGGAGATCGCCGACGCCCGGCACTACGCCGATGCGCCGGAGCAGACCCTCCGCGCGATGTGCTGATCCGCCGCCGACGGCCGTCCCGTGCCGTCCCACGAGTCCCGTGGGACGGCACGGGACGTCGGGACGGCCTGTCAGCTTGTCCCGGCGCCACTCAATTCCTAGCGTTCACCTGCAACTTCTCGACGGAACGGACGCACATGACCACGCCGACGGCACAACAGATGCTCCGCCGACGCACCCTTCTGGCCGGCGCGCTGTCCCTGGGGGCTGCACTGACCACGCTGGGGACGACGGCCGGACGGGCGTGGGCCGCCGACGGTCCGCTGATCTCCGGCTGCGAGGCCTGGGGCGCTCGGGCGCCGAAGAGCCCCGTGAAGGTGCTCACGGCCCGGCCACAGAAGATCATCGTGCACCACACGGACACCGCCAACGTGACCGACTACGGGCAGGGCGCCGCCTTCGCACTGGCCCGCGCGATGCAGACGTACCAGATGGACACCGAGCACTGGATCGACACCGGGCAGCACTTCACGATCAGCCGGGGCGCGTTCGTCACCGAGGGCCGGCACCAGAGCCTTGCCGCGCTGGACAGTGGTACGCAGATCGTCGAGGGCGCGCACTGCCCCGGCCAGAACACGGTGGCCATCGGCATCGAGAACGAGGGCACGTACATCACCGAGGAGCCCCGCGCCGAGCAGTACGCGGCACTGGTCGGCCTCTGCGTCCGCATCTGCCGGCAGTACGGGATCCGGCCGTACCAGATCTACGGGCACCGGGACTTCCACAACACCGAGTGCCCCGGCGACCGCCTCTACGCCCTGCTGCCGCAGCTGCGCGCGGACGTGGCGGCCCGGATCGGCGGCGACCCGTCGGCTCCGGTCTGGCCGATGGTGCGCATGGGCGATGTGGGCGAGCGCGTACGCGTCCTGCAGTGCCTGCTGGTCCAGCGCGGGGCGGCGATCACGCCGGACGGCTCGTTCGGGCCGGCGACCGACGGCGCGGTGCGCGCGTTCCAGAAGCAGATCGAGGCCGGCGTCGACGGGGTGGCCGGAAACCAGACCTGGAACCAGCTGTGCGCGCCGGTGGCGCAGGGCGCGGCCGGGGAGGCGGTGAAGGCGGCGCAGAGCCGGCTGTCGGGGCTCGGCTTCCCGACGACGGCGGACGGGGTGTTCGGAGCCGGTACCGCGGCCAAGGTGGCGGCGTTCCAGAGCTCGCGCTCGCTGCCACAGGACGGCGTCGTGGACGCGCGGACCTGGAGCAGGCTGCTCGCCTGACCTCCGTGCCGGCAGGTGCTCCGAGAGCCCTGTCATGACCGTGACCCCGGGGAGTTCGACTCGCCGGGGTCATAGTCATGCGCACGCCACTTCGTGGCTCATACTGTTCCCCGCGGCCGACGTCCGGGGGACGTGGGTATGAGTACGAGACAGGGGGACTCACCTGATGGCAGGTGGATCAGGGGTGGCCGGCGGCGGTGACGCCCCGAGAGGCGACGGTCCGAGAGGCGACCTCTTCGCGGAGATGCGCCGGATCAAGGACGCATCGCAGCTGAGCTACAACCGCCTTGCGGACAAAACGCATTACAGCCGCTCCTCCTGGGAGCGGTTCCTGAACGGCAAGCAGGTTCCGACGCGCATCGCGGTCGAGGAGTTCGCCGCCGCCGCAGGGGAGGATCCCGCGCCGCTGCTCGCCCTCCTCGAACTGGCCGTCGTACGCGACGAGTCGCCTGCAGAGGAGCCGGCGGCCCGGACCCCGGAGCGCCCCGGGCCGGAGCCCGTCCCCTCCAGCGCTCCGGTGGCGGCGCAGACCGCACCGGCGGCGGAAGACTCCACTCCGGTACGGCGGTTCACCTGGCCGGGGATCCTGCGCACGGCCGCCGGCATCCTGGCGGGCGCCCTGCTGGGCAGTCTGCTGACTGTCTTCCTCATCGAACCGGCCGGCGCGGGTACCTCCCAGGCCGCCGCCGGGGCGAAGGGCTCGCCCGCCACCGCGACTGCGCAGACCCGCCCGAGCGGACCGGTCAAGGTCGGCTGCAAGAGCGACACCTGCATGCGCCGTGAGCCACAGGCGGAGGACTGCCAGTGGGACGCGATCACGGTGCGCCAGACCTTCCTGCGCGGCATGAGCATCCAACTGCGCTACAGCGAGGCCTGCCAGGCGGTGTGGGGACGTGTCGAGAACGGCAACATCGGGGACACGGTCATGATCAAGGACAAGCGCAGCTCGTCCGACGAGGCCACGATCCGGATGGAACACGACACGTACACGCGGATGCTGGCCGTCACCCCGGAGGACACCTGGGAGACCATCACGATCTGCGGGGCGATTCCCAGCCAGAAGGAGCAGGAATGCTCCCCGATGGGTGCGATCAAACCCTGACCGGGCCCGGGAAAACAGGACGGGGCGGCGTCGCGACGCCGTCCCGTGGACAGCACATCAAGTGGAACCGGAACCTCTACCCAGGCACGTCGCTAGTGGCCGCCGCCCCCGCCGCCGCCGCCGTTCCCACCGCCGCCGCCGCCGTCGCCGCCACCGCCGCCGCTCCCACCGCCGCCGCCGTCGCCGCCGCCACCGCCGCCGTAACCGCCACCGCCGCCGCCGTCGCCGCCACCACCGCCGTCGTGACCGCCACCGCCGTCGCCGCCACCGCCGCCGCCGCCGTAACCGCCACCGCCGCCGTCGTCGTGACCGCCACCGCCGCCACCGCCGCCGTCGTCGTGACCGCGGTTACCGGATCCGTTGTCGTTCCGGCCGTTGTCGTTCCGGCCGTTGTCGTGGCCACCGTTCCAGTTGTTGTCGTTCCGGTTGCCGTGGTCGAAGCGACCGTCGTTCCAACGGAAGTTGTTCCAGTTGTCGTTCCAGTAGACCTTGCCGTGGCGGCCGTTGAACCAGTGGTCGACGTCCCAGCACCAGCTGGGCCAGTCGTTCCAGTCGCGCCAGCGGGAGGGGTCGCAGCAGTCGCGCCAGTCATCTGCCCGCCAGTTGCCGTCACGCCAGTGGTCGGAGCACCACCACCTGGTGTGCTGCTGGGTCTGGGGGAGCCCCGCTGCGAAGGCCCCGCCTACAGGCATCAGGCCGAGCGTGGCACCGGCGGCTCCTGCCACAACCGCCGCAATCATCCTACGGCGCATAACCATGCACCTCCGAGCATCGGTTACATTCTCGACGAAAGGGTCATTTCCACCCTCACCCTTCTCTGGCCCGCTGTCAAAGCCACCTGGTCAGCGGTCCGGCGGCCGGAGTACGGCGATACCGTCCAGTTCGACCATGGCCGTGTCGTCCCAGAGGCGGACGACACCGATGACCGCCATGGCGGGATAGTCGCGTCCCGCCAACCGCCGCCAGATACGGCCGAGTTCGGGTGCATGCGTGCGGTACGCGTCCACGTCGACCGTGTAGACCGTCACCCGGGCCAGCTCCGCCGGGCTGCCGCCGGACGCGGCAAGGGCCGTCAGGAGGTTGGCCAGGGCGCGCTCGAACTGCTCGGGCAGGGTGTCCCCCACCACCTCACCGGAGGGGTCGAGCGCGGTCTGGCCGGCCAGGAAGACCAGCCGGGAGCCGCTCGCGGCCACGGCGTGGGAGAAGCCCGTCGGCGGGGAGAGCTCCGCCGGGTTGATCCGATCGAGACTCACCGGTAGAGCTCCTTCGCGATGATCGTGCGCTGGACCTCGCTGGCGCCCTCGTAGATCCGCGGGGCCCGGACCTCCCGGTACAGGTGCTCCAGCAGGTGGCCTCGCTGGAGGGCGACGGCGCCGTGCAGCTGGACCGCGTGGTCCACCACGTACTGGGCCGTCTCCGTCGCAAGCAGCTTCGCCATCGCCGACCGGCGCGGGACGTCCGGCGAGCCGGCGTCATACGCGCCCGCCGCCGCATAGACCAGGAGCCGGGCGGCCTCGGTACGGGTGGCCATCTCGGCCACCCGGTGGCCCACCGACTGGAGATCGCCCAGCACCCCGCCGAACGCGCGCCGCGCCGCCGTGTACGCCAGGGTGGCGTCCAGTGCGGCCCGGGCCATGCCGACCGCGAAGGCGCCCACGCTGGGCCGGAACCGGTTCAGGGTGTCCATCGCCACCCGAAAGCCCCCGCCGGGCTCACCGAGCAGGTCCTGCGGGCCGACCGGGACCCCGTCGAAGACCAGGCGGCCGATCGGATGCGGGGAGAGCATCTCCAGGGGCTCGCCCGACAGGCCGGGCCGGCCGGCCGGGACCAGGAAGGCGGTGACGCCCTTGGCGGCCGGCCCCTCGCCCGTCCGGGCGAACACCGTGTAGAAGTCCGCCTCGGGGGCGTTGGAGATCCAGCACTTCTCGCCGCGGAGCCGCCAGCCCTCCGCGTCCCGCTCGGCCTCCAGCGCCAGGGCCGCCGCGTCCGAGCCCGCCCCCGGCTCGCTCAGCGCGAAGGCCGCCACCGCCCGCCCGGCCCTCACCTGCGGCAGCCAGCGCGCCTGCTGCTCCGGGGTGCCCGAGCGGAGCACCGGATGCGCCCCCAGACCCTGGAGGGCGAGGGCCGTCTCCGCCTCGGTGCACCCGTACGCGAGGGATTCGCGGAGCAGGCACAGCTCCAGCGCCCCGGAGGTGAAGACCCGCTCCAGCAGGCCCAGCTCGCCCAGGGCGGCGAGGAGCGGGCGGTTGACCCGGCCCGGCTCCCCCTTCTCGGCGAGCGGCCGCAGCCGCTCGCCCGCCAGCACGCGCAGGTGCCCGCACCACTCCTCTTGTTCCGCCCCGAGCGCGAATCCGGTCATCCGAACATCCCCGCTTCTATCGCGTCCTATTGACTGCCGTCACCATCACGATACGCTCGTGGGGCAAGTGCACGGCCTGCTCCGCCACTTCGGCCCCCGACCGGGGCCGCTGCCGTTGCAAGGGGGCGAACCCGCCTTGGAGCTCAAGCCTTCCGCCCACGCCGACACCTTCGCGCGCGACCACCTGCCGCCGCCGCACGCCTGGCCGCGGCTCCTCTTCGAGCTCCCCGAACTGGCCTACCCCGACCGGCTCAACTGCGCTGCCGAGCTGCTCGACGCCACCATCGCCCGGTTCGGACCCGACCGCCCGGCCTTCCTCAGCGGGGCCGGCGAGGTGTGGTCGTACGGCGAGCTGCGCGAGCGCGTGGACCGCCTCGCCCACGTGCTCACGGCCGACCTCGGCGTCGTCCCCGGGAACCGGGTGCTCCTGCGCGGCCCCACCGGTCCCTGGCTCGCCGCCTGCTGGCTGGCGGTGTTGAAGGCGGGCGCGGTGGCGGTGACCGTCCTGGCCCAGCAGCGGGCACAGGAGCTGGCCACGGTCTGCGCGATGGCCCGGGTTCAGCACGCGCTGTGCCATGTGGCGGTGCTGGACGACCTGGCGAAGGCCGAGGTGCCCGGCCTGCGGATCACCCCGTACGGCGGCGAGGCGCCCGACGACCTGCTCCGGCTGGCCGAACGGCACCGGGCGCCCTTCGCCGCCGTCGAGACCTCCGCCGACGACGTGGCCCTGATCGCGTTCACCTCGGGGACGACCGGCCGCCCCAAGGGCTGCATGCACTTCCACCGCGATCTGCTCTCCGTCGCCGACACCTTCTCCCGCAACGTCCTGCGCCCCCGCCCCGACGACGTCTTCGCGGGCAGTCCGCCGCTCGGCTTCACGTTCGGCCTCGGCGGGCTGGTCGTCTTCCCGCTGCGCGCCGGGGCCTGCGCGCTGCTGCTCGACCAGGCGGTCCCGCGCCGGCTTCTGCCCGCCCTCGCCGAACACCGGGTCACGGTGCTGTTCACCGCGCCCACCGCATACCGGGCGATGCTGGACGAGCTGGGCCCGCACGACGTCGGCACGTACGACCTGTCGGCGCTGCGCCGCTGTGTCTCGGCGGGCGAGAACCTCCCGGCCGCCACCTGGCAGGCATGGTACGAGCGCACCGGACTGCGGATCATCAACGGCATCGGTGCCACCGAGCTGCTGCACATCTTCATCTCCGCGGCCGACGAGGACATCCGCCCGGGTACGACCGGCCGCGTGGTGCCGGGCTGGCAGGCCCGGGTGGTGGACGGCTCGGGCCGCCCGGTCGCCGACAACGAGCCGGGGCTGCTGGCCGTACGGGGCCCGGTGGGCTGCCGGTACCTGGCGGATCCGCGGCAGGAGGAGTACGTGCGGGACGGCTGGAACCTGACCGGGGACACCTACGTCCGCGATCCGGAGGGGTACTTCCGGTACGTCGCCCGCGCCGACGACATGATCGTCTCGGCGGGCTACAACATCGCGGGCCCCGAGGTGGAGGAAGCCCTGATGCGCCACCCGGACGTGGTGGAGGCCGCGGTGGTGGGCCGCCCGGACGAGCGACGCGGGCAGATCGTGGTGGCGTACACCGTGGTGCGGGCCGGCGCGGCACTGACGGAGGAGGCCCTGCGCGCGTTCATGCAGGCCGAGCTGGCCCCGCACAAGTGCCCCCGCGCGTTCGTCTTCCTCCCGGCGCTCCCCCGGACGGCGACCGGGAAACTGCAGCGGTTCCGGCTGCGCGATCTAGAGTGAACCCGTGGTCGAGCAGCACACCCCGCGATCCCTGATCGTCACGTTCTACGGAGCCTACGGGCGGGCCTTCGACGGCCCCGTCCCGGTGTCCGCGCTGGTCCGCCTGCTGGGCGCGGCCGGCGTGGACGCCCCGTCGGTCCGCTCGTCGGTGTCCCGGCTGAAGCGGCGCGCCTTCCTGCTGCCCGCGTGCGCCGCGGACGGCTCGGCGGGGTACGAGCTCTCCGTGGAGGCGCGGCAGCTGCTGGACGACGGCGACCGGCGGATCTACGGGGCCCCCGAGCCGTCCGGGGAGTGGCTGCTGGCGGTGTTCTCCGTTCCCGAGCAGGAGCGGCACAAGCGGCACCTGCTGCGCTCGCGGCTGGCCCGGCTCGGGTTCGGCGCGGTGGCCCCGGGGGTGTGGATCGCCCCGGCCCACCTGTACGAGGAGACCGGGCACACCCTGGACCGGCTGCACCTGACGGCGTACGTGGAGCTGTTCCGCGGCGGCCACCTCGGCTTCACCGCGACCGCCGAGGCGGTGGCCCGGTGGTGGGACCTGACCTCGCTGGCCAAACAGCACGAGGAGTTCCTCGACCTGCACGAGCCGGTGCTGCGCGCCCTCCAGTCCGGCCCGGCCCCCACCGCGGAGGAGGCATACCGCGGCTACCTCCTCGCCCTGGACAGCTGGCGGCGCCTCCCGTACGCCGACCCCGGCCTGCCGCGGGAGCTGCTGCCCGCGGACTGGCCGGGCGACCGGGCGGCGGCGGTCTTCGCCGAACTGCACTCCCGGCTGCGGGACATCGGGGCGGAGTTCCTGGAACCGTAGGCGGCGGGGGTACGTCACGTCGGGGTGTGACGACGAACGGTCTTCCGCCGGAGACACCGCCCCAACCCCCGCACCCGCCGCGCGTCCAGCCGCCGGCCGGCTCCCCGCCGCCCGGCTCCCCGCCGCCCGGCTTCGGGCCGCCGCCCGCCATGGCGGGGAACCGGGCTCGCCGGCAGGGCGTGGTGGTCGCGGCGCTGGCCGGCGCCTTCGCCGGCTACCTCGCGCACGCCCTGGCCGCCAACGCCCGCGCCTACTGTGACGCGGGCTGGGAGGCGGGCGGCAAGTTCGAGCTGACCTTCGAGATGATCGGGCTGGTCCCGGGGTGTGCGGTGCTCGCCGTGCTGGTCTGGCTGCTCGCCCGGCGCGTGAACCCGGTGGTGGGGGTGGCGGCCGTGCTGCTGGTCCTGGCAGTCATCGTCGTCTGGTACTTCGCCACGCAGGGCACGCTGGACGGGTACCGCGGGGAATCGGGGCTGTGCGGGCCCGACAACGTGCCGCCGTGGTGGCCGGCCTGGCTGCCCTCGTAGAAACCGGTGTGCGCGGGGAAACGGTCCGGGACCATCATGAGCCATGACGTGGACCTTCACCCATGACCTGGCGGCCTATCTTGCTGCGGCGCGCCCGGCCGTGGCCGGCGAGCCCGTCGCCAACACCTCTCTGCTGACGGTGACCGATGCGCTGGAGCGGCGCGGCCCGGACGCCTACGGATCCGCCGAGCCCGTCTTCGGCTGGTGGACCGCCGCCGACGGGAGCGTCGGCGGCGCCCTGCTGTGCACCCCGCCGTACCCGCTCCTGATCGGGGCGCTGCCGGACGAAGCCGTGCACGCGCTGGGGGCCGCACTGGCCACCGAGCCGCTGCTCGCCGGGATCGACGCGCTGAACGCCCGCCGCCGCGACGCGCAGGCGCTGGCCGCGGCCTGGGCCAGGCCGAGCGAGGTCACCGAGGAATACCGCCTGTACCGGCTCGCCGAACTGGTCCCCCCGGATCCCGCCCCGGCCGGGCGGGCCCGGACCGCGGCCGAGGACGACCTCCCGCTGCTGATGGACTGGGCCGGCGCCTTCGGGCGGGAGACCGGGGAGCCGGGCGGCCCCTCCGAGGCCTCCCTGCGCGACCGGCTCGGGTACGGGGGCATGCTGCTCTGGGAGGACGCCGGGACGCCGGTGTCGATGGCCGGGTTCTTCCGCCCCATCGGATCGGTCTCCCGCGTCGGCCCGGTGTACACGCCGCCGGAGCTCCGCGGCCGCGGGTACGCGGCCGGGGTCACCCACGCGGTGAGCGAAGCGGCGTACGCGGCCGGCGCCTCGGAGGTGCTGCTCTTCACGGACCTGGCCAACCCGACCAGCAACGGCATCTACCGGCGCCTGGGCTACACCCCGGTCGAGGACCGCGTCGAGGTGGCCGCCGTATGAGCACCCCGGGGAGCCCGACGAGCCGGGTGATCCGCTCTCAGCCGCGCCCGGTCGGCGGTTTGCGACTGCCCGCCCGGTAGGGCGCCGGCCAGGGCGCGGCGGGGCCCGTGTACGACTGGTCGGCGGCAGCGTGCAGGGTCCAGTGCGGGTCGTACAGGTGGGGGCGGCCCACCGCGCAGAGGTCGGCGCGGCCCGCCAGCAGCAGGGAGTTCACGTCGTCCCAGGAGGAGATGGCCCCGACCGCGATGACCGGGACGCCCAGGGCGCTGCGGATCCGGTCCGCGTACGGGGTCTGGTACGAGCGCCCGTACTCGGGGGTCTCGTCCGCCACCACCTGGCCGGTCGACACGTCGATGGCGTCGGCGCCGTGGGCGGCGAAGGCGGCCGCGATGTCCACCGCGTCCTGGGCGGAGGTGCCGCCGGGGGCCCAGTCGGTGGCCGAGATGCGGACGGTCATGGGGCGGTCGTCGGGCCAGACGGCGCGGACCGCGTCGAAGACCTCCAGCGGGAACCGGAGCCGGTTCTCCAGCGGGCCTCCGTAGGCGTCGCTGCGGTGGTTGGTGAGCGGGGACAGGAACCCGGACAGCAGATAGCCGTGGGCGCAGTGCAGTTCGAGCAGGTCGAAGCCGCAGCCGGCGGCCCGTACCGCGGCGGCCGCGAAATCGGAGCGGATCGAAGCGAGGTCCTGCGCCGTCAGCGCGCGCGGGACGGCGGAGACGCCCGGCCGGTAGGGCAGTTCCGAGGCGGCCACGACCGGCCAGTTGTCCTCCGGGAGGGGGTCGTCCATGCCCTCCCACATCAGCCGCGTCGAGCCCTTGGGACCCGAGTGGCCGAGCTGGACGCCGAGTGCGGTGCCGGGTGCGCCGGTGTGGACGAAGTCCGCGATCCGGGTCCAGGCAGCCGCCTGCTCCGCCGTGTACAGGCCGGTGCAGCCGGGGGTGATGCGGCCCTCGGCGGACACGCAGACCATCTCCGTCATGACCAGGGCGGCTCCGCCGAGCGCCCGCGCACCCAGGTGCACCAGGTGGAAGTCCCCGGGCATGCCGTCGCCGTCCCGCGCCGAGTACATGTCCATCGGGGAGACCACGACCCGGTTGCGCAGGGTCAGCCCGCGCAGCTTCAGCGGCGTGAACATCGGCGGGGTGTTCTCGTCCGGGCAGCCGAAGTCCCGCTCGACGGCGCGGGTGAAGCGCTCGTCGCGCAGCCGCAGGTTGTCGTGGGTCACCCGGCGGCTTCGGGTGAGCAGGTTGAAGGCGAACTGCCGGGCGGGCTGGTCCACGTACCCGGCGATCTCCTCGAACCACCGCATGCTGGCTGCGGCGGCCCGCTGGGTCGAGGCCACCGCCGGCCGCCGTGCGGCCTCGTACGCGGCCAGGGCGGAGGGCACGTCCGGCTGCGCGGCCACGGATTCGGCGAGCGCGAGCGCGTCCTCCACGGCCAGCTTGGTGCCGGAGCCGATGGAGAAGTGCGCGGTGTGCGCCGCGTCACCGAGCAGGACCACGTTGCCGTGCGACCAGCGCTCGTTGACGACCGTGCGGAACTGCGTCCACGCCGAGCGGTTCGAACGCAGCGGCCGGCCGCTGAGGGCCTCGCCGAAGATCTTGGCGCAGCGGGCGGCCGATTCGGCCTCGTCGCACAGGTCGAGGCCGGCCGCCCGCCACACCTCCTCGCGCATCTCCACGATGACGGTGGAGGCGTCGGCGGAGTACGGGTAGGCGTGCAGCTGCATGACGCCGTGCTCGGTCTCCGCGATCTCGAAGCGGAAGGCGTCGAAGGCGAAGTCGGCGGCGAGCCAGATGTACCGGCAGCGCCCGCTCGTCAGCGTCGGGCCGAAGTGCGCGGCCCCGCTCTGCCGGGTCGTGCTGTGCACTCCGTCGGCCGCGACCACCAGGTCGTACGAGGCCGCCAGCACCGCGGTGGGCGGCGCCTCGGCGCGGAAGCGGAGCGACACTGCGAGTGCGGCGCAGCGCTCGTGGAGGATCTCCAGCAGCCTGCGCCGTCCGAGGGCGGCGAAGCCGTGGCCGCCGGAGGTGAGCAGCCGCCCCCGGTGCACGATGTCGATGTCGTCCCAGCGCACGAACTCCGCGCCGAGGGCGGCGTAGACCGTGGTGTCGGCCCGCTCGATGCCGCCGAGGGTCTCGTCGGAGAGCACCACGCCGAAACCGAAGGTGTCCTCGGGGGCGCCCCGTTCCCAGACCTCGACGGCGTGGCCCTGGCGGGCCAGCAGGGCGGCGGCGTACAGGCCCCCCGGCCCGCCTCCGACGACGGCGACCCGCAGGGGGCGCCGGGGGCTGTCGACCGGCATGGTGCCCGCGGACATGGCGCTACCTGCCCTTCCACTCCGGGGGCCGCTTCGCGGTGAAGGCGGCGTGGAACTCGGCGTAGTCCCGGCCGTTCATCAGCAGGGCCTGGGTGTTGGCGTCGAGCTCGACCGACGCGGCCAGCGGCATGTCGAGTTCGGCGGTCAGCAGCGCCTTGGTCTGCGCGTAGGCGAGGGCCGGGCCGGCGGCGAGGCGCGCGGCGAGTTCGGCGGCCCGTGCCCCGGCCTTGCCCTCCTCGGTGACCTCGCTGAGCAGGCCGATGCGCTCGGCCTCCGGCGCGCGTACGGGCTCTCCGAGCATCAGCAGGCGGGTGGCGTGGCCGAGGCCGACGACCCGGGGCAGCAGGTACGCGGCGCCCATGTCCCCGCCGGAGAGGCCGACGCGGGTGAAGAGGAACGCGAAGCGGGCGGTGGGGTCGGCGATCCGGAAGTCGGCGGCGAGGGCGAGGACGGCTCCGGCGCCGGCGGCGACCCCGTGCACGGCGGCGATCACCGGGAACGGGCATTCCCGGATGGCCCGCACCACCTGGCCGGTCATCCGGTTGAAGTCGAGGAGCTGGGCCGTGTCCATGGCGAGGGTGGCGCCGATGATCTCGTCGACGTCCCCGCCGGAGCAGAACCCGCGCCCCTCGCCGCCGAGCACGAGGGCGCGCACGGACCGCTCCCGGGAGAGTTCGGCGAGCAGGTCGCGCAGGTCGGCGTAGGCCCCGAAGGTGAGGGCGTTGAGTTTCTCGGGGCGGTCGAGGGTGACGGTGGCCACGCCGTCCTGCCGGGTCACCCGCAGGTGGCGCCACTGTCCGGTCGCTGCTGTGGAACCGATGAAGGGGCTCACACCGTCGACGGTATCACTGCATCGTGACTGCCGTCACAGAAACGCGACACACAGGTGACCGCGCGGCGAGGGCGGACCCCGGCCGGCGGCGGGAAGGCGGCCCGGTGCGCCGTGGTGGCGCGGCGCGGCGCGCCGCGCATGACTATGCGGTACTAGCCCGCAGCCGTCGGGGCAAGGGTCGCCACGAGTACGGCCTTGATGGTGTGCAGCCGGTTCTCGGCCTCGTCGAAGACGACGGAGTGCGCGGACTCGAACACCTCGTCCGTCACCTCCAGCGAGTCCAGCCCGTGCCGCTCGTGGATCTCCCGGCCGACCTCGGTGCCCAGGTCGTGGAAGGCGGGCAGGCAGTGCAGGAACTTCACGTCCGGGTTGCCGGTCGCGCGCAGCACGTCCATCGTGACGGCGTAAGGGGCCAGGGCGGCGATCCGCTCGTCCCAGACCGCCTTGGGCTCGCCCATGGAGACCCACACATCGGTGGCGACGAAGTCCGCCTGGGCCACACCCTCGGCGACCTCCTCCGTCAGCGTGATCCGGGCCCCGCTGACGGCCGCGAGCTCGCGCGCCTTCGCCACCACGGACTCGGCCGGCCAGTAGGCCTTCGGCGCGACGATGCGCATGTCCATGCCGAGCAGGGCGCCGGTCACCAGGTACGAGTTGCCCATGTTGAAACGGGCGTCACCGAGGTAGGCGAAGACGATCCGGTCCAGCGGCTTGGTGCAGTGCTCGGTCATGGTGAGCACGTCGGCGAGCATCTGGGTGGGGTGCCAGTCGTCGGTGAGGCCGTTGAACACCGGCACGCCGGAGTGGGCCGCGAGCGCCTCGACGGCCTCCTGGCTGTCGCCGCGGTACTCGATGCCGTCGAACATCCGGCCGAGCACCCGCGCCGTGTCCTTGACCGACTCCTTGTGGCCCATCTGGGAGCCCGCAGGGTCGAGGTAGGTGGTGCGGGCGCCCTGGTCGGCGGCGGCGACCTCGAACGCGCAGCGGGTGCGCGTCGAGGTCTTCTCGAAGATCAGCGCGATGTGCCTGCCCTGGAGGCGGCGCTGCTCGGCCCCCGCCTTCTTTTCGGCCTTGAGTTCGGCAGCGAGCTCGATCAGGCCGCGGAACTCGGCGGCGGAAAAGTCGAGCTCCTTGAGGAAACTGCGGCCGACGAGGTCGGTGGCCATGGGGACACTCCGGGGTCGCACTGACAGGGGATGCTGGAAGTCTATACGACGCTCCGCATTGATATACAGCCCAGCCCCCTGTCGGGCGGGTCAGACGGGGTCCCGCTCCACCGGACAGCTCATGCACCGCGGCCCGCCCCGGCCCCGCCCCAGCTCGCTGCCCGGGATCTCGATGACCTCGATGCCCTCCTTGCGCAGGTGCGTGTTGGTCGTCACGTTCCGCTCGTACGCCACCACCACCCCCGGCTCGACGGCCAGCACGTTGCAGCCGTCGTCCCACTGCTCGCGCTCCGCGGCGTGCACGTCCTGCGTGGCGGTCAGCACCCGGATCGAGTCCAGCCCGAGCGCCGCCGCGATCGCCCGGTGCATGTGCTCCGGCGGGTGGTCGGTCACCTTCAGCTCCTGAGCGCCCGCGCCCGGCTCGATCGTGTAGGAGCGCAGCATGCCGAGGCCCGCGTACTGAGTAAACGTATCTCCGTCCACCATCGTCATCACGGTGTCCAGGTGCATGAGGGCCCGCCGCTTGGGCATGTCCAGCGCCACGATGGCGGTCGCCGACCCGGCCGCGAAGAGTCCCCGCGCGAGCATCTCCACCGCCTGCGGCGTGGTCCGCTCGCTCATCCCGATCAGCACGGCGCCGTTGCCGATCACGAGCACGTCCCCGCCCTCGATGGTCGACGGGTAGTCCGACTGCCCCTGCGACCAGTAGTGGAAGGCCCCCGAGGAGGTGAAGACCGGGTGGTGCTTGTAGATCGCCTCGAAGTGCACGGTCTCGCGCTGCCGGGCCGGCCAGCGCATGGCATTGATGGACACCCCGTCGTAGATCCAGGCGGAGGTGTCCCGGGTGAACAGGTGGTTGGGCAGCGGCCCCAGCAGGAAGTCGTCCAGCTCCATGGCGTGGAAGCGGACCGAGATCGGCTCGGGGTGCCGCTCCAGGTACTCGCGCTTGGTCATCCCGCCGACCAGTGCCTCGGCCAGCCCGGTCGACGGCAGACCCTCGAAGACCGCGCGCAGGTGGTCGGTGGCGAGCGGCCCGTACTCCTTCTCGTCGAACACCCGGTCCAGTACGAGGTGTCTGGCCTCGGGGATGTCCAGGGCCTGGCACAGCAGGTCGCCGAAGAGGTGCACCTCCACGCCTCGGTCACGCAGTACGTCCGCGAATCCGTCGTGCTCCTGGCGGGCCCGGCGCACCCACAGCACGTCGTCGAAGAGCAGACCGTCCTTGTTGCTCGGTGTGAGCCGCTTCAGCTCCAGGTCGGGCCGGTGGAGGATGACGCGGCGAAGCCGCCCGGTCTCGGAGTCGACATGGAATCCCATGGCGTACACGTTCGCAGACCGGACGGCTTTTTGACGTGGCGTTCGCTCAGGAGACCCGGCGCAGCCCGCGGCCCCCGCGAACCGGGCGGCCCCGGCGGGATCAGTGCAGGCCGAGAAGCGCCGACGGGGTCCCGACCAGCTCCGGTGCGCTCAGTCCCAGCTTGGGCGCGGCCAGGTCCGGGATCCCGTAGTTGGCGCCGTTCGGCATCGTCAGCGGGGCGCCGACGACCGCACCGGGCGTGCGGGTGTGCAGGTCGGTGGCCGGCGACTCCAGCGAGCCCTCGCCGTCCGTCTCCGGATCGCCGAGCAGGTTCGGCACGGGCGCGCCGACCAGGGTGCTGCCGAGCTCGGTGGTGACCGGCATCGCCGGGACGAGCGGGGCGGGCAGCAGATCGCCCGTGTGCCGGCGGGGGGCCTCCGGAGCGCCGACGACCGGCACCGGCACCGCGGTGGCCACGCGCGGGGTGTCCACGCCCAGGGTGGTCTTCACGGCGTCCAGGGGGACACCCACCGGCACCGAGGCGGCCACGGCCGGGGCGGTCGCGCCGGCCGCGGCCATACAGGTCATGAGTGCCGCAATGCTTCCGCGCGCGGTCATCTTCATAAGTGACGTTCCGTCCTTCCAGGGTCGCGGACATTCCGCTGCCCTGGGTGAACGATCCCGCCGGTGGTTTTCCCGGCGTTCCCCGGGAAAGTTCCCCCATACGACCTAATTAGCGGCCGTACAGGGGCTCCGGCTTTACGGCTGCGTGCGAAGCACCGCCGCCCGCAGTGTCACAGCCGGGGGTCGACCGGCTCCGATTCGAGGGCGAGCACCGCGAAGACCGCCTCGTGCACCCGCCACAGCGGTTCCTCGCCCACCAGCCGGTCCAGGGCCTCCAGCCCGAGCGCGTACTCGCGCAGGGCCAGCGAGCGCTTGTGGCCCAGGAACCGGTGGCGCAGCTTCTCCAACTGCTCCGGACGCGTGTACTCCGGACCGTAGATGATCCGCAGGTACTCCCGGCCGCGCACCTTGACGCCGGGCTGGACCAGGCGACCCTTGCCGTCGCGGGCGTACGCCTGGAGCGGCTTGACGACCATGCCCTCTCCGCCCGCGGCCGTCAGCTCCAGCCACCAGTCGGTGCCGGCCCGTACGGACTCCTCGTCTGCGGTGTCCACCAGGATCCGGCCCGTGCGGCGCAGCAGCCCGCTGCCGCCCGGTTTGCCGGGGTCATCCGCTTCGACGAGGCGGTCCAGCCAGAACAGCTGCTCGTCGTGCGGTACGCCGGCCAGCGAGCGCCCGGCAGCCGCCAGGATCTGGAACGGCGCGAACCGTACGCCCTCCAGCCCGTCGGTGGTCCAGCAGTAGCGCCGGTAGGCGTCGGTGAACCGCTCGGCGTCGACCGCCCGGTCCCGCTGGCGGGCGAGCAGGGCGCCGGTGTCGACGCCCCGCGCGGTGGCCGCGGCCAGGGCGGCGAGGGCGTCCGGGAAGACGGCGCGGGAGGCGGCGCCGACGGCGGCGTACTGGTTGCGCAGCAGGCCGGTGGACTTCAACGACCAGGGCAGGAGCTCCCCGTCGAGCAGCAGCCAGTCGGTGGCCAGCTCCTCCCACAGACCCGCGTCGGTGACGGCGCCGCGGAGCCGGGCGAGGACCTCCTCGGTGACCTCGGGGTCGTGGAAGAAGGGCCGGCCGGTGCGGGTGTAGACGGAACCGGTCGGGCCGTCGACGCCGAAGCGCTCGCGGGCCGCGGCGGCGTCCTTGCAGACGAGGACGGTGGCGCGGGAGCCCATGTGCTTCTCCTCGCACACGACCTGGGCGATGCCGTCCTGGCGGTACTGGGCGAAGGCCTCGGCCGGGTGCTCCAGGTAGCCGTCCTGGTTCGAGGTGGCCGTGGGCGCCATGGTGGGCGGCAGGTACGGCACCAGCCGCGGGTCCACCGCGAAGCGGCTCATGACCTCCAGGGCGGCCGCCGCGTTCTCCTCGCGCACGTTGACGTTGCCCAGGTGCCGGGTCTCGACGATCCGGCGCCCGTGGACGTCGCCCAGGTCGAGCGGCCGCCCTCCCCCGGAATCCGTCCGGGGGGACCCCCAGTCCCCCGGCGCCTCGTCAGCGAGCGGCTTGACCGGCTCGTACCAGACCTTCTCGGCCGGTACGTCCACCAGTTCGCGCTCGGGCCAGCGCAGGGCGGTCATCTTCCCGCCGAAGACGGCGCCGGTGTCCAGGCAGATGGTGTTGTTGATCCAGGACGTGTCCGGGACCGGGGTGTGGCCGTAGACCACGACCGCCTTGCCCCGGTAGTCCTCGGCCCACGGGTAGCGCACGGGCAGGCCGAACTCGTCGGTCTCGCCCGTGGTCTCCCCGTACAGGGCGTGCGAGCGGACCCGGCCGGAGGTGCGGCCGTGGTATTTCTCGGGCAGGCCGGCGTGGCAGACGACCAGCCTGCCGCCGTCGAGGACGTAGTGGCTGACGAGCCCCGCGATGAACGTGCGGACCTCCCGGACGAACTCCTCCGGCTCGTGCCCCAGCTGCTCGATCGTCTCGGCGAGCCCGTGGGTCTGCTGGACCTTGGAGCCCTTGAGGTAACGGCCGAGCTTGTTCTCGTGGTTCCCCGGCACGCACAGGGCGTTGCCGGACTTGGCCATGTCCATCACCCGGCGCAGTACGCCGGGGCTGTCCGGGCCGCGGTCGACGAGGTCGCCGACGAAGACGGCGGTGCGGCCCTCGGGGTGGACGCCGTCCTCGTACCCGAGCTTGGCGAGCAGGGTCTCCAGCTCGGAGGAACAGCCGTGGACGTCGCCGATGATGTCGAAGGGACCGGTGAGGTGGGAGAGGTCGTTGTAGCGCTTCTCCAGGACGACCTCGGCGGTCTCGGCCTCCTCGGGCGTGCGCAGCACGTGCACCTTGCGGAAACCCTCGCGCTCCAGTCCGCGCAGCGAGCGCCGCAGGTCGCGGCGGTGCCGCTGGATGACGGCACGGGGCAGCCCGGCCCGGTCGGGGCGGGCGGCGTTGCGCTCGGCGCAGACCTCCTCCGGCATGTCGAGGACGATGGCGATGGGCAGCACGTCGTGCGCGCGGGCGAGCTGGACCAGCTGGCGGCGCGCCTCCTGCTGGACACTGGTCGCGTCGACGACGGTGAGGCGGCCGGCGGCGAGGCGCTTGCCGGCGATGTAGTGCAGGACGTCGAAGGCGTCCTTGCTGGCGCCCTGGTCGTTCTCGTCGTCGGCGACGAGGCCCCGGCAGTAGTCGGAGGAGATGACCTCGGTGGCCTTGAAGTGCGTGCGCGCGAAGGTGGACTTCCCGGATCCGGTGGCCCCGATCAGAACGACGAGGGACAGGTCGGTGACGGGAAGTACGCGCTTGGTGTCGGTGGTGGTCATGCTGCCTCGCCCTCCTTCGGGGTGTTGGCGGTGGTGCCGGCGGCGGTCGTGCCGACGGCGGCCTTGGTGAAGACGGCCATCTGGGTCGGCGGCCCCACCCCAGGGTCGTCGTCCCCGACGGGGGTGAACTCCACGGTGTACCCGTACCGTTCGGCGACCCCGCCGGCCCAGGTGCGGAACTCCGCCCGGGTCCACTCGAAGCGGTGGTCGTTGTGCCGGACCTGCCCGGCCGGCAGGGTCTCCCAGCGGACGTTGTATTCCACGTTGGGGGTGGTGACGAGCACCGTGCCGGGGCGGGCGGCGGCGAACACGGCGTACTCCAGCGCGGGCAGCCGCGGCAGGTCCAGGTGCTCGATGACCTCGCTGAGCACGGCGGCGTCGTAGCCGGCCAGCCGTTTGTCGGTGTACGCGAGGGAGCCCTGGAACAGCTGCACGCGGCTGCTCTGCCGCTCCCCCATCCGCTCCAGCCGCAGCCGCCTGGCAGCCGTGGTGAGGGCCCGCACGGACACGTCGACACCGACGATCTCGGTGAAGGCCACGTCCTTGAGCAGGGCCTGCACCAGCTGGCCCTGTCCGCAGCCCAGGTCGAGGACCCGGGCCGCGCCGGCGGCGCGGAGCGCGGCGAGGATCGCCTCGCGGCGCTGCACCGCGAGCGGTACGGGCCGCTCCTCGGTGTCGATGCGTTCGTCGACCGCGTTGTCGAGCTCCTCCACCTCGCTGCCGTCGGCCTCGGCCAGCCGGACCAGCTCCAGGCGGTCGAGGGCGTCCTGGGTCAGCCGCTTGTGGCGGGCGAGGTAGCGGGAGGTGATGAGTGCGGTCTCCGGGTGCGCGGCCAGCCAGCCGTCTCCGGCGCGCAACAGCTTGTCGACCTCGTCGGGGGCGACCCAGTAGTGCTTGGCGTCGTCGAGCACGGGCAGCAGGACGTAGAGCTGACGCAGCGCGTCGGCGAGCCGCAGCCCGCCCTCCAGGACGAGCCGCACGTACCGGGAGTCGCCCCACTCGGGGAACTGCTCGTCGAGCGGTACGGGTTCGGCCCGTACGAGGTCCCAGCCGAGCGGGTCGAACAGCCGGTGCACCAGGGCCGCCCCGCCGCGCGCGGGCAGCGCCGGGATCTCGATCCGCAGCGGGCGGACCTCCTCCGGCAGCTCGGGGCGGGCGGCGCACTGCCCCTTGAGTGCGGTGCGGAAGACGCCGCTGAGCGCCACGGCGAGCAGTGAGGAGGCCGCGTACGGGCGGTCGTTGACGTACTGCGCGAGCGCGGCGTCGGGCGCTCCGCCCCGGCCCTTGCCCTGACCGCTGCGCACGAGTGCGACGGGATCCACCTCCAGCAGCAGGGCCGCCGTGCACCGCTCGGCCGTGGCCTCGGGGTAGAACACGTGGGCGGTGCCGTGGGAGGTGGAGAACGCCTGCGCCTTTCCGGGATGCTTGTGCAGCAGGAAGCCCAGGTCGGTGGCGGGTCGTTCAGGGGAACCGGTGGTGGAGATCGTCAGGAACACGCGACCGATTCTTGCCGGTCACCCGTTCCGTCTGCCTCCTGTTTTTCGGCGGCCCCGGCCCCTCAGCAGGCCCCGGCGGCTCAGCCGGCCCCGGCCGTCAGCCGCGCGATGCGGGCCGGGCCGATGCGGCAGCAGCCGCCGATGAGGCGGGCGCCGGTGCGACGCCAGGCCGCCGTTGGCCAGGGGGCGGGATCGGCCGGGGCGTGCCACTCGCCGGTGGCCGCTTCCCACACGGAACCGTCGTTGGGGTACGCCACGAGCGGTTTGCCGGTGACGGAGGCGGCCGCTTCGAGGGCGGGCAGCACATCCGCCGGGTCGCAGCAGTTGACGCCGAGGGCGGTGATCTCCGGGGCCGCGGCCGCGAGTGCGAAGGCTTCGGTCAGGGACTGGCCGGCGCGGGTGCGGGCGTCGGCCACGGTGTAGCTCAGCCAGGCGGTGGCGCCGGTCCCGGCGAGGACGCCGAGGAGGGCTTCGGCCTCATCGGCGTCCGGGATCGTCTCCAGGGCGAGGACGTCGGGGCCCGCCGCGAGCAGGGCTTCGATGCGGGGGCGGTGGAAGGCGGCGAGCTCGCGCACGCTCAGCCCGTACCGTCCGCGGTACTCGGAGCCGTCCGCGAGCACCGCCCCGTACGGGCCGACCGACGCTGCGACCCAGACCTCGTGGTCCGCGGCCTCGGCCGCCCGGGCGGCGAGTGCGACGCTGCGGTGCAGCAGGGCCGTGGTCGCGGCGCGGTCGTGGCCGCGGGCGGCGAAGGCCTCGTACCCCACCTGGTAGCTGGCGGTGATCAGTACCTCGGCGCCGGCCCGCGCGTACGCCGTGTGGGCGGCCTCCACCTGGTCCGGCCGCTCGGCGAGCACCCGGCCCGACCAGAGGCCGCCGGACAGGTCGCAGCCCTGGTCGACGAGCTGGTTGCTCAGCCCGCCGTCCAGGAGTACGACCCTGTGGGCCAGGGCTTCGGCGAGCGGGCCGGATGCGCGGGGCACGGGTCGTCCGCCTCCCTCAGCCGAGCTGGGACAGCACCTGGGCCGAGATCAGCTCCAGGTGGTCCAGGTCGTCGAGATCGAGCAGCTGGAGGTAGACGCGGGAGGAGCCGACGGCCGCGTAGGCGCCGATCTTCTCCACGACCTCGGCCGGGGACCCGGCCAGGCCGTTGGCCTTGAGCTCGTCCACGTCCCGGCCGATGGCGGCGGCGCGGCGGGCGACCTCGGCGTCGTCCTTGCCGACACACACCACGAGGGCGTTGGAGTAGACGAGGTCGTCGGCCCCCCGCCCGGCCTCCTCGGCGGCCCGGCGCACCCGGCCGAACTGCCGCTCGCTGTCCGCGATCGACGCGAACGGCATGTTGAACTCGTCCGCGTACCGGGCGGCGAGACGCGGGGTGCGCTTCGCGCCGTGCCCGCCGATGAGCACGGGCACCTTGGCCTGGGCCGGCTTGGGCAGGGCCGGGGAGTTCTCCACCCGGTAGTGGGTGCCCGCATAGTCGAAGGAGGCGCCTGGTTCGGTCGCCCACAGACCGGTGACGATGGCCAGCTGCTCCTCCAGCCGGGCCATCCGCTCCGCCGGGAAGGGGATGCCGTACGCCTTGTGCTCCTCCTCGAACCAGCCTGCGCCCAGGCCGAGTTCGACCCGGCCGCCGGACATCTGGTCCACCTGCGCCACCTGGATGGCCAGCACGCCGGGCAGCCGGAAGGTGCCGGCCGTCATCAGCGTGCCGAGCCGGATCCGCCGCGTCTCCCGGGCCAGGCCCGCAAGGGTGATCCAGGCGTCGGTGGGCCCGGGCAGGCCGTCGGCCGAGCCCATCCGCAGATAGTGGTCGGACCGGAAGAACGCGTCGAAGCCCAGATCCTCGGTGGCCTTCGCGACGCTCAGGAGGGTGTCGTAGCTCGCGCCCTGCTGGGGCTCGGTGAAAATACGGAGATCCATGACTCCCATCCTGCCTCTCCCGCCCCGGCAGGGTGAATCCGCGTCAACCGGGCGGGCCGCCCCCGTCCCGGCCAGTGACCAGCACGGATGTGGGGCGTTGGTTCGGAAGGAGCCGGACCGCCCGGCCCGCGTGCCGGCGGCCTTCCACCGGTGCGTCCACCGCCCCCTCCGCCGGTCCCGGGCGGCCGCCCGCCCGAGAGCGAGCGCCCGTCCCACCGGCCGTACTGACCGGGCGGGTCCCGTCGCGCGCGGTGGACCCCCCCCGGCCCGGCCCCGTTCTCCCGTCGGGCCGCCCCTCCCGTCAGGCCACTCCGGAGGCGGACCCCCGTTCGCGGACCGCCAGGCGGCGCAGGACCGCCCGGACCCGGTCACTCGACTCGTCGGCCGCGTCGATGGACTCGATGCACTGCCAGTACAGGCTCTCGTCGTCCGTCGCACACGCCACCCCGACCAGGGCTATCCCCACTTCGCCGAGCAGCGCCTGCAGTCCGAGCAGGGCCTGGCGGACATCCGCCATCCCGGTCAGCTGCGCCGCTCTCGGCGGATGGTCGGGCGCGCCGCCCTCTGCGCCCAGGGCTGCTCTGTCGAGCACCCCGCAGCCTCTGCCCCCCGCTTCACCCAGTCCCCGTGCCTCCGATCTCAGCTCCGGCGGCCCGGTGACCGCCAGCCAGCTCCCCATCCCCTGCGCGAGTGCCTGGGCCTGCCAGGCCTCGCCCACGATGTCCATCGCCGCCCCGCTCTGCGCCAGCGCGTGCCGGCCGGCCGCGATGAGCCGTACCGCATCCATATGCCGTCCCCCGTCCGCACGACATCCGCCGTTCTCACCACTACCCAGAGTGAGGGCAATGGGCCAGTAAAGCCAGGGGTATTCGGAAATCTATGGACACAAACATGGTTGTGGACGACGCCATCACTCCGAAGAGTGACAATTCGAGGTCGAAGACCCTGTCACCGGGAAGCGGAACTCGTTCCTCTCGATCTTCGCGGCGAGCGCATCCAGCACATCCACCCCGAGAACCTCGCAGAATTGCAGCAGATACGCCAGCACGTCGGCCACCTCATCGGCCACGCGGTGGGCGGTTTCCGGCTTCTCCATGACCTTCGCCGACTGTTCCGGGGTCAGCCACTGGAAGATTTCGACCAGTTCGGCCGCTTCCACGCTCAGCGCCACGGCCAGGTTCTTGGGCGTGTGGTACGGCTGCCAGCCCCGCTCAGCGGCGAACTCGGCCAGCCGTCTCTGGAGTTGGTGCAGCCGTTCGCCGGGCTGCCCGCCGGGGTCCGGCTCGTTCGTGTCGGGCGTGTCGCGCGTGTCGCTCATGGCATCAGGTCTACCACCGTGACCCCCGGGGCCACACGGGCGGCCGCGGCCGTCTCCTCCCCCACCGCCGCGACCAGGCGGACATGGCCACGGCCGCAGGACAGCAGGGCCAGCCGCAGCAGTTCGGCGTTCTGCCGCCGGTCCAGGCCGCGGTCGAAGCCGTCGGCGAGGACGGTCAGCGCCTGCCGGGCGGAGAGCAGTTCCGCGGCCGGGTCCATGGCCAGCACCCCCGGGCCGGTCAGCAGGACCAGCGCCAGCGCGAGGAAGCGGAGCTCGCCCGCGCCGAGCCGGCCCAGTTCCGTGGGCGGTCCGGCGGAGCCGCGGTCCAGCAGCGCCGTGACCGGGCCGCGCGCAGGAGCCCGTACGTCCAGCCCCTGCACCGGGCCCGCGCAGCCGGACCGCGCGGCCGCGGCCAGCAGCGCGTGGCGGGTGCCGCATTCGTGGCGGGTCCGGCGCAGGACGTCGGCCAGGTTGGCGCAGTCGCCCAGCAGCCGGCCCTCGCCCGGCGGGACGGGGGCGCGCATCCGGTCGGGGCTCGGGTCGCAGGGGAACACCGACCGCAGCGCCACCACCATCTGCTCGGCAGCGGCCAGGACCTCCCGCTGCCCGGCCGTGGCCCCGGCCACGCGCAGCGGGAGCAGGGCGGTGCCGAGCCGGTCGTCGGGCAGCGGGGCCCGGGTGACGCCGACGGCGCCGCCGGTCAGCCAGGAGGCCTGCACGGAGCGGCGGCCGGGGTCGCGCAGGGCGGTGCCGAGCAGGATCCTCCCGTCCACCGAGAGGCGTTCGCCGACGATCCGGAGCGTGGGCTCGGCCTGGACGGCGAGGTCGAGGCGGACGGCCCCGGCCGGGCCGTCGACGGTGCAGCCGATGCGGAACCCGCGCCGCCCCTGGCCGTCGGGCCGGGCCCGGTCGGGGACGCGGGCCCGCGCATCGGGGAACGCCTCCTCCAGGGTGGCTCCGGACCCGAGCCCGACCAGGGCCTCGTAGGCGGCCAGGACCTGCGACTTGCCGCTGCCGCTGGGCCCGGCGAGGAAGGTCACGGGACCGAGTACGAAGGCGGCCGCGCGATGCCTGCCGAAGGCGGAGAGCCGTAACTCGGTGACGACGGGCCGGTGGTGCACGACGGACCGGCCGGGATCGGCCGGCGCGCCGGAAGCACCGGCCGGCACGGCGGGTGCCGAAGCAGCCGCGACAGGGGCGAAGGCAGCGGCGACCCCCGCCGCGTCCAGGGAGGTGTCCATGCGCCGGACGGTACGGGCCGCCGGGCCCCCGGTGGGCCCGGCGAACCGTTCCGTCGGGGCGACCTTCCTACGATCGGGGGACGGCGGCGGCCGCTATCCCCTCGACCTCGGTCCCGACGGGCGCCAGCAGGAAGACGTTCCGGTCGACCCGGTGCATCCCGCTGCCCAGCCCGAAGACCACACCGCTGCTGAAGTCGAGGATCCGCTTGGCCACTTCACTGTCCGCGCCGGTGAGGTCGAGCAGCACCGGGATCTGCGCGATCAGGTACTCGGCCACCTCCCGGGCATCGGCGAAGATCTGGACCCGGATCACGACGAAGCGCCGCTGTTCCGCCGCGGACGCTCCCGGCGTCGTGGGGATGGTGCGGTGGTCCACTCTGGAGGGCCACTCGTTGCGACTGCGCAGGGGGACCACCTGCGCGAGCCCCTCCCACTGTTCGTCCGTGACGTCGTACCTGCTCACCGGGCCGCCTCGGCCGTGCGCTTCATGTGCATCCCCCCATCCTCTCGCGTTTCACCCGTTCGGCCCAACAACGACACGAGCGACACGGGGTACCCCCGCGGAACCGAATAAGTTAGGTTAGGCATACCTAAGTTTCTCGCCGAGGACGATGGAGAGATCCACATGCGCATGTCCGGTGCTGCCCCCGCCACCCCGGCCGCCGGCCGGCCCACCGACGCCGAGCGGGTCCGGTCGGTCCTGGCCGCCGCCCACTCCATGACGGTGGTCACCGACGGGCTGCGCAGCGAGGTCCGCCACCTCGACGGGACGGACCCGATGGGCCGGCTGCACCTGCACCCCGCCGAGCCCGGCGGCGCCGGCGAGCACCGGCCGTCGGTCCGGCTGGAGTTCACCGACATCGCCCCCACCCCTGTACGGGACCGGGTGCGCGCCCGCGTCACGATCACGGGCCGCCTGCTCACGCCCTACAGCGACGAGGGCGCCGACTCCACCTGCATGGAATTCGGCCGGGCCGTCCTGGAGACCTCGGAGGGCCGCTCGCCCATCGGCCTCGAAGAGCTCGACGCGGCCTCCGCCGACCCGCTCGCCCCGTTCGAGTCCGGGATGCTCACGCACCTCCTCGACGACCACGCCGAACTCGTCACCCTCCTGCTGCGCCTGGTCCAGCCGCTGCCCGTCGCCGCGATCGTCCGCGTACTGCCGCTCGCCATGGACCGGTACGGGATCACCCTGCGTATGGAGCAGCGGCGCGGACACCGCGACGTACGCCTGCCGTTCCCCTCGCCGCTCGACGACGTCGAGCAGTCCGGGGCGCAGATCCAGGCCCTGTTCAGCGCGGCCCGGCGGCGCTCGCACCGCAACAGCCTGCCCGCGTGAGGAATACGCCCGCAGCCGGCCCCGTTGGGGGCGATCATGAAGGCAATCACGTACAGCGCATACGGAACTTCCGGGAACCTCACGCTCGTTGACCTACCGCAGCCCAAGGTGGGACCCGGCGAGGTACTGGTCCGCGTCAAGGCCGCCGGCGTCAACCCGGTCGACTGGAAGCTCGCCGCCGGATACCTCGACCCGATCCTCGAAGTCCGCTACCCGGTCATACCCGGCTGGGACGTCGCCGGAGTCGTCGAGGCCGTCGGCCCCGACACCTTCGACCACGCCGTCGGCGACGAGGTCTACGGGTACGTCCGCAAGGTCGGGGGCACCTCCCAGCGGTAGCTGGGGGAGGGTCGAGCTCGGCACCTACGCCGAACTGGTCTCCGCCCCCGTCCGGACCCTGGCCCGCAAGCCGCGCGAGCTGACCTTCGAGCAGGCCGCCGGCATCCCGCTGGCCGGCCTCACCGCGTACCAGTCCCTCACCCGCGCGGGCCCCCGGGCCGGCGAGACCGTCGTCATCCACTCCGCGGCGGGCGGCACCGGCTCCTTCGGCGTGCAGATCGCCGTCGCGCTCGGCCTGCGCGTCATCGGCACGGCCGGCGCGCACAACCACGACTACCTGCGCTCGCTCGGCGCGGAACCCGTCCTGTACGGGGAGGGCACGGCGGACCGGATCCGCGTGCTGGCCCCCGAAGGCATCGACGCGGGGCTGGACTTCTTCGGGGACGGCGCCGTCGAGATCCTCCAGTCGCTCGTCAAGGAGCGCGGCCGGGTGGTCTCCATCGCCGACTACGAGGCCGCCGCCAAGGGCGCGCACCAGCTGTGGGTGCGTCCGGACACCGCCGACCTGGCGTTCCTGGCCGAACTGGCCGACACGGGCCGGCTCACGGTCAACGTAGAGCACGCGCTGCCGCTCGCCGAGGCCGCGAAGGCCTGGGAGCTCAGCGCGGCGGGCCGCACCCGGGGCAAGATCGTCCTCACGGTCTGAGGGACGGCCCGCGGGGCCGCCGGAGCCCGCTGCTCCGGCGGCCCCGCGGGATCGTACGGCCGCGCCGTCCGTCACGAGGCCGCCCCGGCATACCGGTTCGCCGGGCGCGGAAGGCCGTAGTTCTCGCGCAGGGTCGTACCGGTGTACTCGGTACGGAGCAGGCCGCGCCGCTGGAGGATCGGCACGACGTGGTCGACGAAGGCGGTGAGCCCGGTGGGCAGAACCGGCGCCATGACGTTGAAGCCGTCGGCGGCTCCCTGCGTGAACCACTGTTCCAGCTGGTCGGCGAGCTGCTCGGGGGTCCCGGCGAAAACGCGGTGGCCGCGGCCGGCGCCGAGGCGGGCGATCAGCTCGCGCAGGGTGAGGCCGTCCCGGCGGGCCAGTTCGGCGACGAGCGTGAAGCGGCTCTTGTTCCCGTTGATGTCCCGCTCCTCGGGGAGGTCGGGCAGCGGACCGTCGAGGGGGAGGCCGGTGAGGTCGGTGCCGAGCATGCCGGAGAGCTGGGCGAGGCCGTACTCCGGCACCTGCAGGTCGGTGAGCTCCTGTTCAAGGGCCTTCGCCTCGGCCTCGGTGGAGCCGATGACGGGGGCGATGCCGGGCAGCACGAGCAGGTCCGACCCGGACCGGCCGTACTTGGCGAGGCGCGACTTGAGGTCCTTGTAGAAGGTCTGCCCGTCGGCGAGGGTCTGCTGGGCGGTGAAGACGGCCTCCGCGTACTGCGCCGCGAACTCCTTGCCGTCCTCGGAGGAGCCGGCCTGGACGAGGAGCGGGTGGCCCTGCGGGGAGCGGGGCACGTTGAGCGGGCCGGCCACACCGAAGTGCTCGCCGCGGTGGGCGGCGGGGTGGAGCTTGTCGGTGTCGGCATAGATGCCGCTCTCCTTGTCGAGGACGATCGCGTCGTCCTCCCAGCTGTCCCAGAGCTTGGTGGCGACGTCGAGGAATTCGCGGGCGCGGTCGTAGCGGAGGCTGTGCTCCAGGTGCTCGTCACGGCCGAAGTTGCGGGCCTCGTCGACGGAGCCGGAGGTGACGATGTTCCAGCCGGCGCGGCCGTTGCTGATGTGGTCGAGGGAGGCGAACTTGCGGGCGAGGTGGAAGGGCTCGTTGAAGGTGGTGGAGACGGTGGCGATGAGGCCGATGTGGTCGGTGACGGCGGCGATGGCCGAGAGCAGAGTGAGCGGCTCGAACCCGCCGAGGGCGTTGTGGCGGGCGCTGCCCCAGAGGGCGAGCCCGTCGGCGAAGAAGACCGAGTCGAGCCGCCCCCGCTCGGCGGTCCGGGCCAGCTCCTGGAAG
This sequence comes from Streptomyces sp. NPDC097981, assembly GCF_040302565.1. Taxonomy (NCBI): domain Bacteria; kingdom Bacillati; phylum Actinomycetota; class Actinomycetes; order Kitasatosporales; family Streptomycetaceae; genus Streptomyces; species Streptomyces sp. NPDC097981. The sequence goes on along the minus strand of NZ_JBEORW010000037.1, from coordinate 33,964 downwards.
TACCGCAGATCGGTGACCCGCTCGGGAGTGCTGTCGGGGTGGCGCCAGGCGGCGTCGTGGTGACCGGCGTTCATCAGGAAGGCATTGAGGCGGAGGGTCCGGGATGCGGTCATTTCTCGTCGTGTCCTCGGGTCGGGGTGAGGTGGTACGGGGGCGGCGACCGGTCCGGCGCGAGGGCGCGTCCGGTGGCCCGCGGGACGTCAGGCCGCAGGGACCCGCCAGAGGCTGAGGCGGCGTTCGATGGCGACCAGGAGCTGGTTGAAGGCCACTCCGATGGCGGAGATGGTCACGATGCCCGCGTACATCTCCGGGATCGCGAAGTTGAACTGCGAGGCGTTGATCAGATAGCCGAGACCCGCCTTGGCGCCGATCATCTCGGCGGCCACGAGGACCAGGATCGAGACGGCGCCGGCCAGCCGGATCCCGGTGAAGACGGCCGGTACGGAGGCCGGAAGGATCACCTTCTGGAAGAGCCGCGGCGTGGACAGGTCCATCGAACGGGCCAGTTTGACCAGGGTCGGGTCCGCGTTGCCGACGGCGCTGATGGTGTTCAGCAGGATGGGCCAGACGCAGGCGTAGACGACAATGGAGACCTTCGACGTCTCGCCGATGCCGAGCAGCAGCACGAACACCGGCAGCAGCGCCAGGGCCGCCGTGTTGCGGAACACCTCCAGCAGCGGGCCGAGCAGCGCGGCGACGGGGCGGTACCAGCCGATGAGCAGGCCGAGCGGGACGGCGACGACGACGGCGATGCCGAAGCCGCCGAAGGACCGGACGAGGCTGGCGCGGGTGTGCTCGCCCAGTTGGCCGTCGGCCAGCAGCCCCCACCAGGCCCTGGCGACCTCGCTGACCGGCGGGAGGAACGTGGCGTCGACCAGGCCGAGCCGGGGCGCGGCCTCCCAGAGGGCGAGCAGGGCGACGAGTGCGGCGGACCGCAGCACCCCGGCGCGTACCCACCGTCCCACGGCCGCGCCCCTGGCCGGGCGTGGGACGGCGGGTGCCGGCTTCGGCTCCGGAGCCCGCTGATCGCCCGTCGCGCCACCGGCCCCCGGGGCCGGCTCCGCGGCGGGATCCGTGCGCACGGCGTCGGCCGGAGCGGGCGCCTCGACGCCCTGAAGGGCGGTGGCGGTGGCGGCGGCGGTGCTGGTGTCGGTTCCGGTGGTCATACCGGGGTCCCCTCCTTCTCCAACTGCTGGGCACGCGCCACCTCGTCGTGGAGCAGGGTCCAGATCTCATGGCGGTAGCGGGCGAACTCCGGGCTGGAGCGCAGGTCCTCGCCCTGAGCCCCGGTCCCCCGGGCTCCCAGGGAGACCGGGACGACCTCCTTGACCCGGCCGGGACGGGAGGTGATGACGGCCACCCGCTGCCCGAGGTAGACGGCCTCCTCGATGCCGTGCGTGATGAAGACGACCGTCTTGCCGGTGCGCTGCCAGATCCGGCGCAGCTCGTCCTGGAGCGATTCGCGAGTCTGGGCATCGAGCGCCGCGAACGGCTCGTCCATCAGCAGCACGTCCGGGTCGTACGCCAGCGAGCGGGCGATCGCGACGCGCTGGCGCATGCCGCCGGACAGTTCGTGCGGGTGGCGGTCCTCGAAGCCGGCGAGGCCGACGAGGTCCAGGAACTCCCGGGCCCGGTCCGCTCGTTCACGGCGCGGGGCGCCCGTGGCCTCCAGGCCGAACTCGACGTTGCCCAGCGCGGTCCGCCACGGCAGCAGCGCGTACTGCTGGAAGACGATCCCCCGGTCCAGGCCGGGTCCGGTGACCGGTTTGCCGTCGAGTACGATCCGGCCCGACGTGGGCCGGGTCAGGCCGCCGAGGAGGTCCAGGAGGGTGGATTTGCCGCAGCCGCTGGGGCCGACGACGACCAGGAACTCCCCCGTCTCGATCCGCAGGTCTATGCCGTCGAGGGCGGTGAACTCGCCTCCGCCCTTCTTCGCAGGCAGCGGAAAGGTCTTGGTCACGGACTGGAATTCGATGGTGGCCATGGCGCCGGTCAGCCCTTCCCGTAGCCGTTGAACTCGTTGGTGTACAGGTCGGACGCCTTCAGCCGGCCGGCCTTGATCTCGCCGCGCTCGGCGAGCCAGTCCAGCCACAGCTGGAACTCCTTGTCCTCGATCCGCCCGCCGGTCTCGGCGACCCCGTACGAGCGCCAGTACCGGAGGGTCGAGGTGTCCTCGTTCCGGCCGCGCTTCTTGATGATCTCGGCCATCCGTGCGATGACCTCCTCCCGCGGGGTAGTGCGCGACCACTCGATGGCTTTGGCCACGCCGGTGGTGAAGGTCCGTACGGTGTCCGGGTTCTCCTTGATGAAGCGCTGGGTCATCACGTACGTGCCTGCGCTGAACGCGCCCAGCAGGTCGAAGTCGCTGAACAGCGGGCGGATCCCGCCCGCTGCCAGGGCCTTGTCACGCAGGACGCCCGTCAGCACGCCCACGTCGATCTGCTTCTGGCGCAGGGTCTGCTCGGTGTTCACGGGCGGGACGACGAGCGGCTCGACCTTGCCCGCATCGGCCTTGGAGAGGCCGCCGCGGCTCAGGTAGATGTCGAGCAGGGCCTGGTAGTGGGCGCCCAGGGTGTTCATACCGACCTTCTTGCCGATGAGGTCGCGGGCGGTCCGGATCGGGCTGTCCTCCAGGACGCAGTAGCCGCCGTACGAGAACCGGTCGACGCCGTAGGAGGAGATCACGGCCTTGATGGAGGCCTTTCCGGCGGCGAGTTTGATGACCGCCCCGTTGAAGGCACTGCCGAAGTGGGTCTGGCCGGTGGCCGCGGACTGGATGTCCTGCGGGCCGCTGATCGTGTTGCCGACCCATTCGAGGGTGAGGTCGCCGAGGTGGCCGAGGTCCGCGGCCAGCTCGGGCAGGGTGACCGAGCTGGCCGCTCCCTGGTACTTGAGGGTGGTGACCTGGCTGCCCGTACGGCCGGAGCCGCCGGTGGCGGTGGCCGTGCCGCAGCTCACAGCGGCCGCCGAGATGCCGAGCAGGGTGAGGAACTGGCGTCGGGAGGTGGAGGTGGGGGCGAGGGCTGCGGGCATGGCGGTTCCTTGTCCGGGGCGCGGGATTGCGGCGGGGCGGGTGTCGTCGCTACGGGGCGGTAGTCGCGAGGGCGGCGGAGGCCCTGGTGTTCAGGTTCAGCGCCTCGGCGAACTCGTCGACGGCCTGGAAGAGGTCCAGCTCCGCCTCGGGCCGCAGCCGGTCGGGGCCGGCCCCGCGCTCCACCACGGAGTCCAGGACGAACCGGCCGGCGGTGACGTGCCGGGCGCCGAGGGCGGCGAGCACGGGGCGCAGGGCGTAGTCGAGGGTCAGGACATGGGCGAGGCTGCCGCCGGTGGCGATCGGCAGAACCGTTTTGCCGGCCAGTCCGTCCTGCGGGAGCAGATCGAGGAAGGCCTTGAGCAGGCCGGTGTACGAGGCCTTGTAGACCGGGGTCGCGACGATGATCCCGTCGGCCTCCGCGACGGCTTCGAGGGCCCGGCGGATCTCGGGCTCGCCGCGGCGGGCGGAGAGGAGGTCGGCGGCGGGGAGCTCCCGTACGGCGAGGTGGGCGGTGTCGAACCCGGCGTGGGAGAGGCGCCGCAGCACGTGGTCGGCGACGACGGCGGTTCGGGAGTGAGGGGAGGGGCTGCCGGAAAGGGCGAGCAGGGTGGGCACGGGGCCTCCTTCGGGCGTCGTACGAGTGGGGCGGGCGCGTCGGGCAGGCCGCGTCAGGCGGCGGTGGACGCGCCGGAGGGGATGCCGAAGGACGGGTCGGGGACGCTGTCCGGGCTGATCAGGCGGGACGGGACCCCGTAGGGGCCGACCGGGACGTCCCCGTCCACCGTCACGCGGCGCAGGGTGCGCTCGTGGTCGTCGGAGTCGTCGACGCCGTAGTGCTGGGTGGCCCGGTTGTCCCAGATGGCGACGTCGCCGGCCCGCCACTGCCGGCGGACGGTGTTCTCCGGACGCTCGATGTGCGACTGGAAGAGGTCGAGGAGGGCGCGGGAGTCCTGGCCGGTGAGGCCCTTGATCCGCTGGACGAAGTTGCCGAGGAGCAGGCTGCGCTCGCCGGTCTCGGGGTGGACCCGGACGACGGGGTGCTCGGTGAGGAACGCCGTGGAGGTGAACACGTCGCGGTACTGGGCGAGTGCCTCGGGCAGGGCATCGGGCTTGAGGGCGGCGTAGTCGTACTCGTTGGAGTGCAGGGCGCGCAGGCCGTCGGCGAGGGCGCGCAGCGGCTCGGGGAGGTTGGCGTAGGCGGCGGCGGTGTTGGCCCAGAGGGTGTCGCCGCCGTACGGGGGGACGGCGACGGCCCGGAGGATGGAGAAGGCGGGGTAGGCGGGGACGAAGGTGACGTCGGTGTGCCACTGGTTGGCGCGGGCACCGTGGTGCGAGTCGATGCCGAGGGCGTAGCGGCCGTCGGCGGAGGGCACGGTGGGGTGGGCGACGGGCGTGCCGAGCAGCCGGGCGAAGGCCTCGTGGCCGGCCTCGTCGAGGTGGTCCTGGCCGCGGAAGAAGACGACCTTGTGGGCGAGGAGGGCGGCCCGGATCACGGCGACGGACTCGGCCGCGAGGTCGCCGCCGAGCCGGACACCACCGATCTCGGCGCCGATCCGGCCGCCGATCCGGGTGACGGTGGGCTGTGTGCGGGTGGCGGTGGTCATGGGGGACTCCCTCGGGTTTGTTCACGCAGCGGAAGAAGAGGAGGTACGGGCACACCCCGCCGGCCGGAGGGCGGGGCTGCCCGCGCCAGGGCGGGCGGGGCGGAGCCCGGTTGCCCACGGGACAGGAACCCGGGACGGGGACAGGGGTACGGAAGGCGGTTTCGGCCCCCGAGCCGCCCGACGGCGAGGCCGACCACCCGAGGCCGGCCTTGAGCCGGGTCGGCCTTGAGCCGGGTTCGGCCGAGGCCGGTTGGCCTGAAGCCCGGTTGGGCGGAAGCCGGTCAGGCGCAGGCCGGGTTGGGCGGAGTGGACCGAAGCCGGGTCGGCCGGGAGCCGGATGGCCAGGTCGGCCGGGTCGGCCTTGATCCGGGTCGGCCGGGTCGGCCTTGATCCGGGTCGGCCGTGGCCCGGGTTCGACCGAGGCCGGTTGGCTTTGGCCCGGGTTCGACCGAGGCCGGTTGGGCGGAAGCCGGTCAGGCGGGGGCTGGGTTGGGTTGGGCGAAGTGGACCGAAGCCGGGTCGGCCGGGAGCCGGATGGCCGGGCCGGCCGGGAGCCGGGTCAGTCCTGAGCCGGGACGGCAGAAGGCCGGTCGGTGGGAGGCCGAGCGGTCATCGGTCGGGGCCCGGGCGGCGCTCAGGCGCGGCGCGGGGCCGGACAGCGGCCCGGACACGAACCCGGCGCGGTACAGGAGCCGGGGGTGTGGAGCCGCGGGGCGGGAAGCTCGAACGCGGACATGGCTCGGAGCGTGTCAGCGACTCCGGTACGGGTCAAGCCCCGCCCGGCGCGCCGGAAACGACCCCGCCCGCAGCCCCCACCCACCCCGCCGCACTCGCGCTGACCTGGTGCTTCGCCTGTCCCGACCGGTACGACCCGACACCCCCGAACGGCTGAAAACCGTGGCCGGATTTCACGCCCCTGCAACGCGACCGCCACGTGCCCGCCGACACCGCCCGCCCGCCCGTGCCGGCGCCCGGTCCGGAGCACCTCTCCGCGTCACCGAGGGCCCGTGAACCACGCCCCGCCCCGGACGCCACCCCACCCCACCCCAACCCCGCCCCGCCGCACCCCGCACCCCGCCCCCGCCGAGCCGCCGCCCCGCCGGAGACCGACCCCGCGGGAGAGCCGACACGCGGAAGACCACCCGCTCTCCCCGGTCGGCACAGCAGTGCTGATCAGGGCGCTCTTCCGTGCCCCCTCCCGTCTCACATGAGAGGGCGAGATCACATCCGGTGGTTATAGTCGTTCGCTAGGTGACCCCCCTAGCATTCGAGCCATGACGGTCCTGCCTGATGACGGGCTCTCCTTGGCCGCCGAGTTCCCTGACGCGACGCACGAGCAGTGGCAGCGCCTGGTAGAGGGCGTTCTACGCAAGTCCGGCAAGGATGCATCCGGCGAGGCCGCAGAAGACGCGTTGTCCACGAAGCTTGAGGACGGGCTCACCACCCGCCCGCTGTACACCGCGCCCGAGACGGCCGACGAAACCGGGTTTCCCGGGTTCGCACCGTTCACAAGGGGCGGCAGTCCCGCGGGCGGTGCCGCCGCCGGCTGGGACGTACGCCAGCGGCACCTCGGCGATGACCCCGTACGGGTGAACGAAGCCGTGCTCGCCGACCTCGAAAACGGGGTCACCTCGCTCTGGCTGTCCCTGGGCAGCCCCGGCGGGCTGCCGGTGGGCTCCCTCCCCCGCGCCCTGGACGGGGTCTACCTCGACCTCGCGCCCGTCTCCCTCGACGCCGGTGCCGAATACGCCGACGCCGCCCGGGCGTTCCTGGCCCTGTGTGCCGAGCGCAAGGTGGACCCGCCAGCCGTCCGCGCGAGCCTCGGCGCCGACCCGCTGGGCCACGAGGCCCGTACGGGTGAGGTCCTGGACCCCGCCGGCGCCGTCGAGCTGGCCAAGGCCATGGCCGCCGAGTACCCGGGCGTCCGTGCCCTGGCCGTCGACGCGCTGCCCTACCACGAGGCCGGCGGCTCGGCCGCCGAGGAGCTCGGCCTGTCGCTGGCCACCGGAGTCGCGTACCTGCGCGCCCTCACGGACGGCGGCCTCGGCATCGAAGCCGCCCTCGGCCAGCTGGAGTTCCGCTACGCCGCGACCGCCGACCAGTTCCTGACGATCGCGAAGTTCCGCGCCGCACGCCGTCTGTGGGCCCGGGTCGCCGAAGCCTGCGGCGCCTCCGACGCGGGGGCCCAGCGCCAGCACGCCGTCACCTCGTCGGTGATGATGACCCGCCGTGACCCGTGGGTGAACATGCTCCGCACCACCGTCGCCTGCATGGCGGCGGGTGTGGGCGGGGCGGACTCGGTCACGGTGCTCCCCTTCGACAACGAGCTCGGCCTGCCCGACGCCTTCGCGCGCCGGATCGCCCGCAACACCTCCACCATCCTGCTGGAGGAGTCGCACCTGGCCCGCGTCATCGACCCGTCCGGCGGCTCGTACTACGTGGAGCAGCTCACCGACGAACTCGCGCACGCGGCATGGGAGTTCTTCCGGACCGTGGAGAAGGCGGGGGGCCTGGCCGCCGCCCTGCGCTCCGGGCTGGTCGCCGACCGGCTCGCCGCCACCTGGGCCGAGCGCTCCAAGAAGCTCGCCAAGCGCCGTGAACCCATCACGGGCGTCAGCGAGTTTCCGCTGCTCTCGGAGAAACCCCTCGACCGCGAGCCCGCCCCGGCGGGTCCCTCCGGCGGGCTGCCCCGCGTACGGCGCGATGAGGCGTACGAGGCGCTGCGCGCCCGCAGCGACGCGCATCTGGCCGCGACCGGGAACCGCCCGCGGATCTTCCTCGCCGCGCTGGGCCCGGCGGCGGCGCACACCGCGCGCGCCACGTTCACCGCGAACCTGTTCCAGGCGGGCGGCGTCGAGCCGGTCCACGACCCCGTGTCGGTGGACCCCGCGACGGCCGCCGCGGCCTACGCCGCGAGCGGCGCGGACGGCATGGCCGTGCTGTGCTCCAGCGACGCGCTGTACGAGGAGCAGGCGGAGGCGGTGGCCGCGGCCCTGCGCGCGGCCGGTGCGACGACCGTGTTCCTCGCGGGCAAGCCCGGTACGGCTGCGGACGCCGTGGACGAGTACGTCTTCGCCGGCTGCGATGCGGTCGCCGTGCTGTCCTCCGTACTCGACCGGATGGGAATCGCCCCGTGAGCATCCCCGATTTCTCCGAGCTCGGGCTCGGCAGCCCCGCGTCCTCGGGATCCGAAGACCAGTGGCGTGCGGCGGTGAAGGAGTCCACCGGGACCGCCGCCGGCGACCTGCTGTGGGAGACCCCCGAGGGCATCGGCGTGAAGCCGCTGTACACGGGGCGGGACCTGGAGGGGCTGGACTTCCTCCGGACCTACCCGGGCGTGGCCCCGTACCTGCGCGGCCCGTACCCGACCATGTACGTCAACCAGCCCTGGACGATCCGCCAGTACGCGGGCTTCTCCACGGCCGAGGAGTCGAACGCCTTCTACCGGCGCAACCTCGCGGCCGGCCAGAAGGGCCTGTCGATCGCCTTCGACCTGCCCACGCACCGCGGGTACGACAGCGACCACCCGCGCGTCACGGGCGACGTCGGCATGGCGGGCGTGGCGATCGACTCGATCTACGACATGCGCCAGCTGTTCGACGGCATCCCGCTGGACAAGATGACGGTGTCGATGACGATGAACGGCGCGGTGCTGCCGGTTCTCGCCCTCTACATCGTGGCGGCGGAGGAGCAGGGCGTCTCCCCCGAGAAGCTCGCCGGGACCATCCAGAACGACATCCTCAAAGAGTTCATGGTCCGCAACACCTACATCTATCCGCCCAAGCCGTCGATGCGGATCATCTCCGACATCTTCTCGTTCACCTCGCAGAAGATGCCGCGGTACAACTCCATCTCGATCTCCGGGTACCACATCCAGGAGGCGGGGGCCACGGCCGACCTGGAGCTCGCCTACACCCTCGCGGACGGCGTGGAGTACCTGCGCGCCGGGCAGGCTGTCGGGCTGAACGTGGACGCGTTCGCGCCGCGCCTGTCGTTCTTCTGGGCGATCGGCATGAACTTCTTCATGGAGGTCGCGAAGCTGCGCGCCGCCCGCCTGCTGTGGGCGCGGCTCGTCAAGCAGTTCGACCCGCAGAACGCCAAGTCGCTGTCGCTGCGCACCCACTCGCAGACCTCCGGCTGGTCGCTGACCGCGCAGGACGTCTTCAACAACGTGACGCGCACGTGCATCGAGGCGATGGCGGCGACGCAGGGCCACACCCAGTCGCTGCACACCAACGCGCTCGACGAGGCGCTCGCGCTGCCGACGGACTTCTCGGCGCGCATCGCCCGCAACACCCAGCTGCTGCTCCAGCAGGAGTCGGGGACCTGCCGGTCCATCGACCCGTGGGGCGGCAGCGCGTACGTCGAGAAGCTGACGTACGACCTGGCGCGCCGGGCCTGGCAGCACATCCAGGAGGTCGAGGCGGCCGGCGGCATGGCGCAGGCCATCGACGCGGGCATCCCGAAGCTCCGCGTGGAGGAGGCCGCGGCCCGTACGCAGGCGCGGATCGACTCGGGGCGCCAGCCGGTGATCGGCGTGAACAAGTACCGGGTGGAGAACGACGAGCAGATCGACGTGCTCAAGGTCGACAATTCCTCCGTGCGGGCCCAGCAGATCGAGAAGCTGCGGCGGCTGCGCGAGGAGCGGGACGAGACGCGCACGCAGGACGCGCTGCGGGCGCTGACGAACGCGGCGGAGCGCGGCGCCGGGCAGGGCCTGGAGGGCAACCTCCTCGCGCTGGCGGTGGATGCGGCGCGGGCCAAGGCGACCGTGGGTGAGATCTCGGACGCGCTGGAGAAGGTGTACGGGCGGCACGCGAGCCAGATCCGTACGATCTCGGGTGTGTACCGGACCGAAGCAGGGGAGTCCCCGAACGTGGAGCGCACCCGGGCGCTGGTCGACCGGTTCGAGGAGGCGGAGGGCCGTCGTCCGCGTGTCCTGGTCGCCAAGATGGGCCAGGACGGCCACGACCGCGGCCAGAAGGTGATCGCGACCGCCTTCGCCGACCTGGGCTTCGACGTGGACGTCGGCCCGCTGTTCCAGACCCCGGCGGAGGTGGCCCGCCAGGCCGTCGAGGCGGACGTCCACGTGGTGGGCGTGTCGTCGCTGGCGGCCGGCCACCTGACCCTCGTACCGGCGCTGCGCGAGCAGCTGGCGGAGGAGGGGCGCGAGGACATCATGATCGTGGTGGGCGGGGTGATCCCGCCGGCCGATGTGCCGACGCTGCTGGAGATGGGCGCGGCGGCGGTGTTCCCGCCCGGCACGGTGATCCCGGACGCGGCCCATGACCTGGTGACGCGGCTGGCCGCGGATCTGGGTCACGAGCTGTAGGCGCGGCCGATGCCTCCGAAGATCGACATCGAGGCCTATGCGAAGGGGGTGCTCGACGGGAAGCGTGCGTTCATCGCGCGCGCGATCACGCTCGTCGAGTCCACCCTGCCCGCCCACCGGGCCCTCGCACAGGGGCTGTTGACGGAGCTGCTGCCGCATGCGGGGCGGGCCCGGCGGATCGGGATCAGCGGTGTCCCGGGCGTGGGGAAGTCCACGTTCATCGACGCGTTCGGCACGATGCTGACGGGGCTGGGCCACCGGGTCGCGGTCCTGGCCGTGGACCCCTCCTCCACCCGTACGGGCGGCTCGATCCTGGGTGACAAGACCCGGATGGAGCGGCTGGCGGTCGACCCCTCGGCCTTCGTCCGGCCCTCGCCCTCGGCGGGGACGCTGGGCGGGGTCGCCAAGGCCACCCGGGAGTCGATGATCGTCATGGAGGCGGCGGGGTACGACGTCGTCCTCGTCGAGACGGTCGGCGTCGGCCAGTCGGAGACGACGGTGGCCGGCATGGTCGACTCGTTCCTCCTGCTGTCCCTGGCCCGTACGGGGGATCAGCTGCAGGGCATCAAGAAGGGCGTCCTGGAGCTGGCGGACGTCCTCGCGGTGAACAAGGCGGACGGCCCGCACGAGCGTGACGCGAAGGCGGCGGCGCGGGAGTTGTCGGGTGCGCTGCGGCTGATGCACCCCGCCGACGCGGCGTGGACGCCGCCGGTCCTGACGTGCAGTGCGCGGGAGTCCGCGGGCCTGGACGAGGTCTGGAACCGCCTGGAGCAGCACCGTCGGCTCCTGGACGCGGGGGGCCGGCTGACGGCCAAACGGGCGGCGCAGCAGGTGGAATGGACCTGGTCGATGGTCCGCGACGAGCTCCTCGAACGCCTCCGCGGGAGCACGGCCGTACGGGAGCTGGCACCGGATCTCGAAGCAGCGGTCCGGCAGGGGTCCCTGACCCCGACGCTGGCGGCGGACCGCATCCTCGCGGCCTTCGGCCGGCCGTGATGCCCGCGGGGCCTTCCGCTGCGCGGCGCCCGCCACCGGAGAGGTACCGTCCCGCCCGTGTGTGAGGCGCGGAGGTACGGGAGCCGGTGACGGCCCGGCGCAGCGGAGGGCCTTCGAGGTCAGGCCGTGACCAGCGCCGGGTCCGTCGAGGACAGGGTGCGCTGCAGGATGCGGGACTGTTCCGCCGGGTCGGTCGCGGCCAGGAGCGCCGAGAGGACCGCGATGCGGGCCTGGGGGGCGCGCAGGGTGCCCGTCGGGATCGCGCCCGCGGCCACCAGGTCCACCGCACCGCCGTGGGTGTAGATCTCCGTCACCGGGCCGGCGGCGACCCGTGTGGTGAGCGCCACCAGCACGCCGCGCGCGATGGCGTCCTTGACCGCTTCCACGATCTCCGGCGTGGCGTTGCCCGCGCCGGTGCCGATCAGGACGATGCCCCGGGCCCCCGCGGCGACCGCGGCGTTCAGGAGCACCGGGTCACCGTCCGCGTGGTGCATGACCATGTCCACTCGCGGCAGCAGCTCCGGCAGCGCCGGCAGCGGGAGCGGCTGCGGGCGCTGCGGGGTGCGCAGCATGGCGACCTTGCCGAAGCCGATCTTGCCGAGCAGTTCCTTCGAGGGGTCGGCGAACGCGTCCAGCGCCACCGCCTGGGTCTTCACCGTGCCGCGGGCCGCGTGCACCCGCCCCGCGAAGGCGACGAGCACGCCGAGTCCCCGCGTGCTCGCCGCGGTGAGCAGGGCGTCGTACAGGTTGCCCGGGCCGTCCCCGTCGGCGGTGCCCATCGGGCGCTGCGCGCCGGTGAACACCACGGTGCGCGGGTCGTGGTGGTGCAGGTCGACGAGGAACGCCGACTCTTCGAGGGTGTCGGTGCCGTGCGTGACGACGATGCCGTCCACGTCCGGGTCGGCGAGCACCTCGTGCACGGTGCGCAGGAGGGTGAGCTGGTGGGCGGTGGTGAGCCGGGGGCTGTTCACGCTGAACAGGTCCACCACCTCGACGGTGATGCCCTCGGGCAGCGGCGCGGTGGCCATGACCTCGCGTCCGTCGGCGTCGGCCGCGAAGCCGGAGCCTTGCCAGCGGCTGGCTATCGTGCCGCCGGTGCTGATGACGACGATCCGTCCCATGGCCACCCTTCCTCACGTACGGGTGATACCTCGTACAGATGTGCATGCGCTTCGTGAACCGCAATGATAGTGAGATCTACGAGCAATACGATTGCCAGTTTCAACCCATCTGTTCACACCGGCTCAGGGATAATTGCGCCATGGATGCCATTGACCGTGAAATCTTGCGCGAGCTCCAGTCCGACGGCCGCCTCAGCAACCAGGAGCTGGCCCAGCGCGTCGGCTTGACTCCCTCCCCCTGCATGCGTCGCGTCCGCCAGCTCGAACAGGACGGGGTGATCCAGGGCTACCGCGCGGTGATCGCCCCCGAGGCGGTCGACCGCGGCTTCGAGGTGCTGGTCTCGGTCGAGGTGCGCCGCGACCGCGCCGCCGTCGAGGCATTCGAGGCGGCCCTCCAGGACATCCCGGACGTCATCGAGGCGTACCGCCTCTTCGGAAGTCCCGGCTGCCTGCTGCGGATTGCCGTGGCGGACCTGCGCGCATACGAACGCCTGTGGATCGAGCAGCTGACCGCGCTCTCCGGGGTCACCGAGGTCAACTCGCAGATCATCATGAAGCGGATCAAGGAACCGACCGGCCTGCCCGTCTGAGCCCGCGCTCCGGCCACCGCCGCCAGAGGCGGCACCCCCGGGTCGCGACCAGGCCGAAACCAGGCCGTGACCAGGCAGTATCGGGTCGTGGGCCCGTATTGACCTGCGGTGATTTTCAGGTAAGCCTTACCTGGCTTTCGCATGGGCCGCCGACGCGGGGCCCTGTCCGCATCACCCCCGGAGCCCTCCCCCATGCTGTCGTCGGTCGCCCCAGCCCCAGCCCCGTCTGCCCGCGCCCTGACGGCGCGGCCCGTCCGCCTGTACGACTCCTGGTGGACGGTGTCGGCCGCGGGTCTGTGCGCGGTGCTCGGGCTGACCGCCGCCCTCTGGCTCTCCGCCCACCTCCGCACGGACGCCGCGCTGCACACGGCGGCGCTCTTCGTCCACCTCGCCTCGCTCGTCCTGGGCTTCGGCGCCGTCCTCTCCGCCGACTACCACGGCGTCCTGTGGGCCACCGGGCGGTGCTCGCTCGACGAGGTGCTCGGTGCCGCCTCCCGGCTGCACGTGCCGATCTGGGCCGGGCTCGGCGGGCTCGTCGCGAGCGGGATGATGCTGCACCCGGACCTCGGCTCCGGGCTGACGCTGATCAAGGTCGCGCTCGTGCTCGCGCTGACCCTCAACGGCCTCCAGGCCGGGCTGCTGAGCCGCAAGCTGGCCGCCGCCACCGGGCCGATCGGCCGCGGGATGCTGGCATGGGGCGGGGCCACCGCGGCGATTTCCCAGGTGTGCTGGTGGGGAGCCGTCGCGATCGGCTTCCTCAACTCCAACGGCTGACACCACTGCGACAGCCGACGGCGCCCGCACGGGGCGCGGCGCCGGGCCTTCGCTCAGCGCGGCGCCACCAGCGGGCGCAGGGCCGTACCGCGCAGGCCCTCGACGGCCGGGGCGCCCCGCCGGGCCAGCAGGGTCAGGGGCCAGGCGAGGCCGGCGCCGACGAGCACGCCGAGGACGACGTCGTGGGGGTAGTGGACGCCCACCCACACCCGCGAGAAGGCCATCAGCAGCGCTGCCGGGACCGCGAGCGCGCCGATGCGCCGGTCGACGAGCCACAGGGCCGTCGCCGCAGCGGCCGCGATGGCGGCGTGGTTGCTGGGGAAGGACCAGTCGCCCGGCGGCGGACAGGCCTCCAGCGTGAGGGCGTGCAGGGTCCGGCAGGGCCGCTGCTCCCGGATCAGCGACTTGAGCAGGGTGTCCGCGAGGAAGGCCGTCACCACGACGGCGGGGGCGGCGAGCGCCATGGCCGTCCGCCGCGGTCCGCCCGCCCGGGCCCGCCACCAGGCCGCCAGCATGAGCACCGCGAAGAACCCCAGGCCGTACGCCGACCAGCCGGACACCAGCGCGTCCAGCCAGTGCGGAGCCCGCCCGGCGAGCGCGGTGATCCGGGTATAGAGGGGACCGTCGACGGACGGGCCGTCCAGGGCGATCGGGAGCGGGCTCAACGCGAGCACCGCACGGTCTGCGGCGCGGCCGCGCGGGCGGAGGGGGCCATCATGTGCTGCTCCCATAATGTGAGTGGGCAGGGCGTGGCGGACGCCCGGTCGACTACAGTCCTGTAGACGGTCTACACACTGTAGACGCTGACACGCGGAGGATCGTTCCCATGGGTGACACGAACGCCGATCGGCTGCCCGCCGGCGGGCTTGAGGCGAGCGTGCTGGCGGCCCTGTGGGCGGCCGACGGTCCACTGACCCCCGGGCAGGTGCAGGAGGCGCTGAACACCTCGCACGCCCGGACGACCGTCACGACGATCCTGTCCCGCCTGTACGAGAAGGGCACCGTCACCCGCACGAGAGCGGGCCGCGGCTACGCCTACCTCCCGACCGAGGACGCCTCCGGCCTGACCGCCCGGCGCATGCACTCGGAGCTGGAGCGGAACGAGGACCGCGGCGCCGTGCTCTCCCGCTTCGTCTCGCAGCTGAGCGACGAGGACGAGCGGATCCTGCGCTCCCTCCTCGAAGGCGGCGCCGAGTGATCGCCATGGCGTGGCTGCCGCTGCTCGTGCCGTTCCTGGCCGGGCCGGCGGCCCGCCGCCTGGTCTCCTGCCTGCCCCCGCGACAGGCCGCCTGGCTGCTGACCGTCACGGCGGCGGGCCTCGCCGCGGGCAGCACCGCCGCACTCGCCCTGCTCGTCGTGCCCGGCGCCACCCATCTGCCCGCCGTCGCCGCGCTCGGCCGGCTCCTGACCCCGCTCTCGGCGGGCTCCCCCGACGCGGTCGTGACGGTCGCGATCACGGCACTGGCCCTGCTGCTGCTCTGCGCCACCCTCTTCGTACGGGGACTGCACCGGCGCTGGACCCAGCTCGGGCGGGCGAAGCGGCTGGCTGCCCGCGCCCGCGGAGAGCTCCTCGTCCTCCCGGACGAGACCCCCGACGCGTACGCACTGCCCGGCCGTCCGGGCCGGATCGTGGTGACCGCCGGCATGCTCCGCACCCTGTCGGCCGCCGAACGCGAGGCGCTGCTCGCCCACGAACGGGCCCACCTGCGGGGCCGCCACCACCGGTTCACCGCCGTGATAGAGCTGTCCGCCCTGTGCCACCCCGCCCTCGGCGCGCTGCGCGAGCCGCTCGCCTATGCGCTGGAGCGCTGCGCCGACGAGGACGCCGCGCGCGCCGTCGGGGACCGGCGGCTCACGGCCCGGGCGATCGGCAAGGCGGCGCTGGCCTCGCGCGACGCCGGGCGCCGGCCGGGCCTGGCCCTGGCCGCGACGGCGGGCCCGGTTCCGCGGCGGGTCGCGGCCCTGCTCGAACACCGCGCCGGGGCGGCGCGGGACCGGCCCGACATCGGCCTCGTCGTCGCGGCGGCCCTGCTGGCCTGCCTGGCACTGTCGGCCGCATCGGCCCTGGAGGCGGCGGGCGATCTGCACACGAGCATCGAGGTCGCGCAGGGCGAGCTCCCCGAACCCTGATCACACCCCGGCGGCGGTGACGACCGCGTCGGTGGCGAAGCCGACCAGCAGGCCGAGCAGAATGCACCACGTGGTCAGTTCCTTGGTCGCCGCGCTGCGCCGGGCCACGGCCAGCAGCTCGATGACCACGTACAGGATGGACCCGGCGGCCAGGCCGAGGAAGGCGATCGACAGCGTCTCGTCGACGACCCGCTGCCCGAGCAGGGTCCCGAGGAAGGTGGGCCCCCCGCCGATCAGGCCCAGGAGGGCGAGCGTGCCCCACGAGGGGCGCTCCCCCGCGGCGGCGAGCGGGGCGACGATGCCGAAGCCCTCGGTGGCGTTGTGCAGGCCGAAGCCGATGACGAGCAGGACGGCCAGCGAGACCTCGCCGTGCGCGGCGGAGTTCCCGATGGCCAGCCCCTCGGCGAAGTTGTGCAGGCCGATCCCGGTGGCGATCGTCAGGGCGAGCCGGCCGGCCTGCGTGCGTACGCCGGGAGCGAGCTCGGTGGCGGTCGCGGCTCCCGGTCCGGCCGGGGGACGCACCGGGGCGCGCCTGCGCACGGCCCACCGGTCGTAGTACACGAGCCCGGCGAGCCCCACCACGAGCCCCGCGCCGAGCACCAGCCCTCCGCGGGTGCAGGCGCCCCAGTCGCCCTCGGCGAGCGCCGTGTCGACGGGCTCCCACGCATGCCCGAGGACGTCCCACAGCAGGAAGACCAGAACGCCGATCGCAACGGCGTTGAGCCCGGCCTTGAGCCGCGGCGTCGCGGCGCGCAGGCGCCCGACCGGCAGCCCGAGGAAGATCGTGAGACCCGCCACGGCGCCGAGCAGCGCGATCTGGGAACCGGACACGGCAGCTCCGCACGAGAGGACCGGCGAGAACCGGGGGACACACCCCCAATTGAGGACACACTCCCTAACTAAGGCAAGGCTACGCTAACCATGACGTAACGCCCACCGCTGCCGCCGGAGCGCCCCGCTGGCGGGGCGTTCTCCCGTGCGTAGGGTGGTGGTCATGGTCGTCGACCTCTTGCTCATCGCACTGGCCATCACCGTCGACCCGTTCCCCATCATGGCGTTCCTGCTGGCTGTGATGGCCCCCAAAGGGGTGTGGAGGGGACTGGTCTTCATCCTGGCCTGGCTGGCCTGCCTGGTCGCGGTGATCGCGGTGGTCCTGCTGGTGACGGGGGGCGAGCCACCCGCTCCGCGCTCCCCGCCGGGGGTGGCACAGCTGGCCGCCAAACTGGTCGCCGGCCTCGCGCTGGTGGGCTACGGCCTGCACCGGCGCCGCCGGCTGCGGGCGGGTACCTCCGGCGGCGGCACGGCGGCGGCCGACACCCCGACGGCCGACACGGAGCCGGCCGCCGGCGCCGCGGCAGCCGGGGTGGCGGCCGGTACGGTGCCCGCGCCCGACGAGAGCGGCTCCACGGTCGACAAGGAACTGGGGCGCAGCCCGATCTGGAGTGCGGGAGCGCTGGCCGTGCTGTCGCAGCCCTGGGGGATGGTGGCGGCGGCCGCCACCACCGTGATGGAGGCGGACGCCTCGCAGCCCACGACGTATTTCGCCCTGTTCGGCTTCTGCCTCCTCGCCACGGCCAGCCTGATCGCCGCCGAGCTGTACCTCGTGTTCTCGCCGCAGGCCGCCCAGGCCAGGCTGCTGCAGTTGCGCAACTGGATGAAGGGCCACAAGGAACAGGCGATCGTGACCATCTGCCTGGTGCTCGGCATCTGGCTGACGGGGAAGAGCCTCTTCCAGCTGACCTCCTGACCGGGACCGGGCCGCCTCGAAGGGCCCGAAGCGGACCGGGAGAGATCGTCCTCGTGGTGATGGGCATCCTCGGCCTCGTCACCCACGTCACGAAGCACCCGGCGCGGCCCGTCGCGGCCCGGGGTCGGGCGTGCCGTGCAGCGCCGTCCGCACCAGCCGGCGGACCTGGTACCAGTCCATCGGGTGCCTGGCGGGCGGCGTACCGGGACGGCCGCGCGGCAGCACCACCCGCAGGGCGCCCGGTTCGATCCTGCAGCGGACCGGCGCCGGCAGGCTGAGGGCCTCGCCGTCCACCCCCACGTCGACGTACGGAGCGTCGGAGTCCACGACGGCCTCGCGGGCCGTCACCGAGGTCAGGCCCTTGGCCCGCCGGCCGCGCAGCAGTCCTGCGGCCTGCGCGGCGTTGTCCACGTTCACGCCCAGCACCCCGAGCCTGCCGGTGTCCAGCCGGTCGCGCCGCCCCAGCCCGGCCGGGTCCCCGAACTGGTAGGGGTTGTTGCTCACGAGCACGGCCTGGGGCGCCTCGACGACCGTCCCCTCCGCCCGTACGGTGAGCTGCTGACCCTGGTCGCGGGCCAGCAGTTCGGGCAGTACGCGCAGGATCGTCCCGGCTTTGTCGTCCCGGTACATCGGGCTCTGCACCACGGAGGCGTACACCCCGAACGAGGCGTTGTTGACGAACACGCGGTCGCCGATGAAGCCGAGATCCACGCGCACCTCGACACCGTCGGTCAGCGCTTCCAGGCAGGTCGAGGGGTCGTCCCGGTCGAGGCCCAGATCCATGGCGAAGTGGTTGCGGGTTCCGGCGGAGATCACCACGAACGGCACCCCGCGCTCGGCCGCCACCTCGGCGACCGCCGCCTGGGTACCGTCGCCGCCCGCCACCCCGACCAGGTCGGCGCCTTCGTCGATGGCCCGGCGCGCCAGCGCGGCCACGTCCTGCACCCGGTCCGGGTCCAGCAGCACGACCTCGGCGCCGAGGGCCTCGGCGCGCTCGCGCAGGCGGAATTCCTCGACCTTGCCCCCGCCGGAGCGCGGATTCATGATCAGGAACGGCCGTTCGGGCCGGGCGGCCGGGCGTTCCGCCGGTCCGCCGCGGCTCGGCGGGCTCGCGAGCGCAGTCCGGGCGGCGGCTCCGGCGGCGATCCACAGAGCCAGCGAGAGGAGGAGGACCCACACCAGGCCCGCCCGCAGGTAGACCGTGAGGGCGCCGCCGGCGGCGCACACCGCCAGCATCAGCGCCAGCCCCCTGGCCAGGCCCCTGTGCGCCAGCACCCACCACCCGCAGGCCGCGATCACGGCCAGCGCGACCACCCCCACCAGTACGACGAGCACACTGCGAAGCCCGGCGGATCCGATCACGACAGCCGGAGCCGCGACACCGCAGATCAGCGCAGCCCAGGCCCACCAGCGCCTTTCCACACCGCCACCTCCGAACGGGGGCTCGGCCCCCGACCATTGCACGTGCCGGACGGAGCGGCCTGCATCACCCGGGCCGGGTGACGCTTTTGCCCCCGTACGCGACAGGATGTGAGTACACCCATTCGCCGGGGCGGGGAGGTGGTCCTCCATGCGTTATGAATTCCGCGTCGACGGGCACGTGTCCGAGCCCGTCGCCAAGGCTTTCCCCGAACTGCAGAACGTGCGCGCGGCCCGCCAGACGCTCTTCTTCGGCTCCGTGACGGACGAGACCCAACTCGTCGGACTGCTCGGGCGGTTCCGTGATTTCGGCCTGCAGGTTGACGAAATGCGGCAGCTCCCCGACTGACGGGGCACGCCCGGCTCCCGCCGCACCCCCGACGGGAGCCGCTCACCCCCGGAGGGTGATGCGGGGAGATCGTTTCCACCCGCATGGTCGGACGTGCAAGACAAGACGAACGAAGGAGGAGGCGGTGATGGACGGTTACGTCAACCTGGCCTACGACTATCCCGTGTTGGGTGCTTTCTGGACCGTCATGTGGATCTTCCTGTGGATCCTGTGGTTCATGTTGCTGTTCCGCATCATCGGCGACATCTTCCGCGACGACACGCTCTCCGGCTGGGGCAAGACCGGGTGGCTCATCTTCGTGGTCTTCCTGCCCTTCCTGGGGGTCTTCGTGTACATCCTCGCCCGCGGCAAGGACATGGGCCGCCGCGAGATGCAAAGGGCCCAGCATCACCAGGAGGAGATGGACGCCTACATCCGGCAGACCGCCAGCACGTCGGCGCCGAGCACCGCGGACCAGCTCGCGAAGCTCTCCGAGATCCGCACCAGGGGCGACATCACCGAGGCCGAGTACCAGAAGGCCAAGGAGAAAATCCTCCACTGACCTCCCCGGCGCCGGGCCGCGCGACGACCGCGGCCCGGCTGCCGCCCGCCGAAGGGCCTCGTGACCAGCGGAAGGGGTGATCGGCCATGTGCCGGTGGCTCGCCTATTCGGGAACTCCCTTGCTCCTCGACACCATCCTGTACAAGCCCGCGCACTCGCTGATCGACCAGAGCCTGCACTCGCGCCTGGGGGTCGAGACGACCAACGGAGACGGGTTCGGCATCGGCTGGTACACGCAGGAGGACGAAGTCGAGACCCCTGCGATCGTGCGCGACGTCGGCCCCGCGTGGAACAACCGCAATCTCCGGGAGATCGCCGAGCACGTGAGATCCCCCCTGCTCTTCGCGCACATACGGGCCTCGACGGGCACGGCCGTACAGCAGACGAACTGCCATCCCTTCCGGCACGGCCGCTGGATGTGGATGCACAACGGCTCCATCGCTGGCTTCCACGGCATGCGCAGGGAGCTCGCCCTGGCCGTGGACCCCACCCTGTTCCTGGACCTGGAGGGCACCACGGACTCCGAGATGATGTTCTTCCTCGCCCTCACCTTCGGCATGGACGAGGACCCTCCGGCCGCGGTGGCGCGGATGGCCGGGCTGGTGGAGCGCACCGGGCGGGCCCACGGCATCGACGCCCCCCTGCAGATGACCGTCGCCACGACCGACGGCAAAGCCGTGTGGGCGTTCCGATATGCCAGTGCGGGCACCGCCCGCTCGCTGTTCTTCAGCACCAAGGTGGAAGCGCTCCAGAAGCTGCATCCCGACGTGCCGCTCCTCCAGGAGCTGTCCGACGACACCCGTCTGATCGTGTCCGAGCCGCTGGGCGACCTGACCGGAGCCTGGAACGAGGTGCCCGAGCACAGCTGGGGCATGGTGCGCGAGGGAGCGCACGAGTTGCACGCCTTCACCCCGGTCTAGGCATCGCGGCGCGCGCGTACGGGGGGAGGCTGGGACCATGGTGGGCGAGAGGCCCCATCCGTGGCCGGACCGACAAGGGCGATGAGCGCGGTGGCGACTGACGACCACAGCGGGGGACCGACGATCGGGCGCCACGGCGCCGGCCGGGACCCGTTCATGCGCACCCGGTTCGCCGTACCGGCGCGGCCGCCGACCTTCATGCGGCGCGAGCGCCTGGTCGGAAAGCTCGACGAGGGCGTCCAGAGGCCGCTGACCATGGTCAGCGGGGCGGCCGGTGCGGGCAAGACCCTGCTGGTCGCCGACTGGGCCCTCGGCCTGGACCAGCCGGTGGCGTGGCTCACCGTCGACGCCGCCGACCAGGCTCCCGGCGTCTTCTGGTCGTACGTACTGGAAGCCGTACGGGTGAGCGGGGTACGGATTTCGCAGGAGATCGACCGCCCCGCCGACGCGAGCCGGGTGGACGACCGCCTGCTCGCCTGGCTCGCCGCGGACCTCGGGGACCGGAGCCGGCCCGCGATCGTCGTACTCGACGAGTACGAGCGGCTGGCCGGCGCTGCGCAGATCGCGGACCAGCTGCAGTTCCTGCTGCACCATGCAGGGCAGGCGCTGCGGCTGGTCCTCGTCACGCGCACCGAACCGCTGCTGCCGCTGCACCGGTACCGGCTGGACGGGAGCATGACGGAGATCCGGGGGGCGGAGCTGGCGTTCACCCCCGAGGAGGCGACCACGCTGCTCGGCCTCCACGGGCTGCAGGTGTCCGACGGCGCCGCGCAGGCACTGGTCGAGCGCACCCAGGGGTGGGCCGCCGGCCTGCGGCTCGGTGCGCTCGCCGCCCAGCAGAGCGGTGATCCCGACACCTACCTCAAGGAATTCGAGGCCGGGGAGAGCACCATCGCGGACTTCCTGCTGGCCGAGGTGCTGAAGAAGCAGCCGGACGCCACCCAGGACCTCCTCCTGCGGGTGAGCACCGTCAACCCCTTCACCCCCGCGTTGGCCAACGCACTGACGGGCCGCACGGATGCCGAGCAGATCCTGGCCGGGCTGCAGCGCGACAACGCGTTCGTCGAACCGCTCGGGCACGGGTGCTACCGCCTCCATCCGCTGTTCGCGGAGATCCTGCGGTCCCATCTGCGCCTGCGTTCACCGGGGCTGGACATCGAGATGCACCGCCGGGCCTCCCGGTGGCTGAGCCGGTACGGATCCCTCGCCGAGACACTCGCCCACGGTGCTGCCGCGGGTGACTGGGACTTCACCGCCGGCGCCCTCGTGGACGAGCTGGCGATCGGCGAACTGTTCACGGGCCTGGAGTCCAACGACCTGGCCGAGCTGTTCTCCCGCATGGCGCCGGAGACCGCGAGCCCGGCGGCGGAACTCGTCTTCGCGGCGAGCGGACTGCTGGACCACGACCTGGAGCGCGGCCTGAGGCATCTGCGGCAGGCCGAGGAGGCGCTGGAAGCCGACCCCGCCGACCCCGCCGACATGGCGGCCGCACAGCTCAGCTGCGCCCTGCTGGAGACCCTCGCGGCCCGGCTGACCGGATCCCCGGGCAGGGCCGAGAAGGCCGCCGAAGCCGCCGAGGAGCTCCGGCCGTGCATTCCCGACGAGCTCCTGAGCAGGCATCCCGAGGTGACCGCGCTCCTGCAGACCCACCTGGGGTCGAGCCGGCTGTGGGCCGGCCGCTTCGAGGACGCGCGCCTGGCCCTGTCGGCGGCGGCCGCGAGCCCGGGCGGGGTGTCCACCGCGCTGCCCCGGCAGGAGTCGCTGGGCCACCTCGCGCTGATCGAGTACCTCAACGGCTGGACCGGCCGGGCGCAGCGCCACGCACGGGCGGCGATGTCGGAGGCGGAACGGTTCAGCGTCCCGCACTCCTCCGGGTCCAGCCTCGGGCTGCTGGTGCTCGCCGCCATCGCCGTCGACCGCAACGAGCTGCGCGAGGCCAAGGCTCACCTCGACCGGGCGACCAGTACGTCGAACGGGGCCGGAGATCCGGTGGTCGCGGCGGGAAGGGCCATCATCGGGTCCCGTCTGCTGCTGGCGTGCGGCAAGCCGCAGGCCGCCCTGACCGCCACCGCGACGCCCGTCCCCGCGGCGGTGGCCTCGCCGTGGGCGCAGGAGCACGCCGCCCTCGTCTCCTCGGCCGCCTACCTGGCCGAGGGCGATACGAAGGCGGCGCTCGACGTGGTCGCACGGGCGGCGGAGCACGGGTCCGCCTCCGCCGTGGCGGCCGCGCAGGCCCAGCTCGCCGCGGGACACCACGCCGAGGCGCTGATCCTGCTGGACGGCGTCCCCGTACACGGCGGGCTCGGACCCGCGGTGACCGTACGGGCGACCCTGGCCCGCGCCCAGGCCGCCGATCAGGCGGGGGACGCCGCGCGGGCCCGGCGGCTCGTGGCCCAGGCGCTGCTCGACGCGCGCCGCGACCGGCTGCGCCGCCCGTTCCTGGAGATCCGGCCGTGGATCCGGTCCTTCCTGGGATCCGATCCCGTCCGGGGCCTGGCCGACGGCTGGCTCCTCCAGGGCCAAGGCCAGGGCCAGGGGCAGGGGCCGCAGGCCGAGCCCGGCCCCGACCGGGAGCCGCCCCGGACGGTCATGGTCGAGCAGTTGAGCAGCCGGGAGCGGGAGGTGCTGCAGCGGTTGGCCCAGGTGATGTCGACCGAGGAGATCGCCGCGGACCTGTACCTGTCGGTCAACACCGTGAAGACGCACCTCAAGAGCATCTACCGGAAGCTCGGCGTGAACCGGCGCAGCGATGCGGTGCGCCGCGCGCGCGAGCTGCGGCAGCTGTGACGCGGGCGGGCGCCCCTGCCGGCGCGGACGCCCTCGCCCGCGCCGGGTGATGCGCCCGCCGGACACGTCCGCTGTCCTGGGTTGTGGCGGAACCAGCACGCCCGGCGGATCCCGCCCGTTCGTACCCGGGGCCACCGGCCGGGGAGGGAGACCCATGCACTACGAGATCCGCATCGCCGGGCACCACGTACCGACGGAGCTCACCAGGGCCTTTCCCGAGCTGGAACACGTGGCGATGTCCGGGCAGACGGTCCTGTTCGGGCCGATCATCGACGACGCCCACCTGTACGGGCTGCTGGCCCGCTGCCAGTCGCTCGGGCTCCGGGTTGTCGAAATGCGCCGGCTCGCGGGGTGACGGCGGCTCGGGCGGTGAAGGCCGCTGGACCACCCGCAACGGGTGAGGCACAGACCCCTTGCGCACCGGACCCTTGGAGCCAAGGGGGGTATCGCAACGGCCCACACGCGCCGTGCGACGCGAGGAGGAGTCATGACAGCACCAGACGCCGGACCGCAACTTCCCGGTGAGCCCGCCTCCGGCGGGGCGCCGGCACGGTCGACGGGCGACCCCGTCGACAAGCTGTCGGTCCTGGGAGCCTCCTGGGGCTGGGCCCTGGGCTCGGCGCTCGTGACCCTGGCAACGGGCATCATCGTGCTGGTCTGGCCGGACGAGACCCTGCACGTCCTGGCCGTCGTCATCGGGCTGTACCTGCTCGTCGCAGGAGGGTTCCGCTTCGTGGCGGCCTTCTCCCGCAGGGAGCACGGCGAGCGGTTCCTGAACCTGCTGGCGGCGGTCGCTTTTGTCCTGGCCGGCATCCTGTGCCTGCGCAACCCCCTGCAGACCATCACCTGGCTCGGCCTGATCGTGGGCCTGGTCTGGCTCGTCTCCGGACTGCTGACCGCCTTCTCGGCGATCGCAGACAAGGGGCTGCCGCACCGGGGCGCAATCTTCTGCGCCGGGGCCCTCGGCGTCGTCGCGGGCATCGTCGTCCTGTGCCTGCCGACGGAATCCGTCGTCGTACTGACCCGGCTGCTCGGCCTGTGGCTCATCCTGCTCGGCGTGGCGGAACTCGTCATCGCGTTCGCGATCCGCTCCGCTCTCCACGGCCACCACGACACCGGGCCCCGGCTCGGGTGACGAACGGAAACGAGGCGGAGCGATGACCTCGA
The DNA here is from genome assembly GCF_040302565.1 of Streptomyces sp. NPDC097981. Lineage (NCBI taxonomy): Bacteria > Bacillati > Actinomycetota > Actinomycetes > Kitasatosporales > Streptomycetaceae > Streptomyces > Streptomyces sp. NPDC097981. Next base: position 9,453 of record NZ_JBEORW010000037.1, on the reverse strand, counting down.
CCCACCCGGACACGGCACCCGGAGAAGCCAGGAAGCAACGCTGGGCCGCCGGCCTGACGTCCTTCGCGGCCGCCATGCTGACGGTCGTCGGGCTCCTCGCCTTCTTCCGCGGCATCATGGCCGTCGCCGGCGACGACGTCTTCCTCACCACCCGTTCCTACATGTTCAGGTTCGACCTGACGGGGTGGGGCTGGATCCACCTCGTGCTGGGAGCGATCGCCGTCCTCGTGAGCATCGGGCTGTTCAGGGCGGACCGGTGGGCGCGCGTCTGCGGCATCGTGGTCGCCGGCCTCGTGATCATCGCCGACTTCCTCTCGCTGCCGTACCACCCGCTGTGGTCCCTCGTGGCGATCGCCCTCTCGGCGGCCGTCCTCTGGGCCCTGTGCGTACTGAACCCCGAGTACACCCCGCCCCCCTGACCGGCTCCGACGGCCGGGAACCCGGACATGCCGTGACCGTTTTCATCCCTCAAGGTCCGTCAGCAGCACGTCGAGAACTGCCTCCTCCTCCACACGCAGCGCGTGCTCGGCAAGGGCGAGCGCCAGGTCCGGATCCCATGGCGACGGTGCCGGCTTCCCGCCCAGCGGGCGCAGATCGGGTCCGGCAGCTGCCACCGCCGCACGGTAGTCGTCGGCCGTGTAGCGCCATGGCCGCCAGGGCACGTGCCCCGACAGCGTCGTGGCGATGCGTAGACCGCCCCAGTCGAAGTCGCCGTGGTAGCGGAAAGCGGCACCGAGCTCGTGCAGCCGGGCGAGGAGGGTCAGGGCGGCAGCCGACGGCTGGCCCTGGACGCAGACCAGCGGTCGGGCATCCGGTCCGTGGATGTCCGCCGCGGCCGAAAGGACCGCAGGATTCTCACAGACGTGGACCACGGGCGGTGCCGTCCGCGGGGGACGATGGGCGAGCTGTCGGAGGGTGAGTACGCACGGGTCACCCACGTCGGCCATCCAGTCCAGGGCCGGAGTCCCGCGGAGGTTGAGAGTGAGCACCGTCGAGGAGACGTCGTCCCGGAGCAGGCCGGCGGAAGCCCACGCGGCCCGGCGCCAGGCCGCTCCTGCTCCATCGGGGTGGCCGGTCAGAGCGCGGGCGCCGGAGAGGGCGAGGGTGGCCACCGGCGTGCCGTCGTCGAGTGCGTGGGCACTTCCCAGGATGTCCGCGGCGAACACCGACAGCGACCGTGCCGGTTCGACAGGCAGTTCCCGCAGTACGCGGACGGCCTGCTCAAGCAGCAGACGGGCGGCGGCAGGCGTGCGGGCGAGACGGCGCACGAGGCCGTCGTCACGGACACGAACGGCCCAAGCGGCGTGATGCGGAAGGTCTTCGGCCAGCAGGGTGAGATGTGCATACGCCTCCCTCCAGTCCTGGTCCTCGCTCTCGCGGACCTCTTCGAGAGGGACGACCGGCCCGGTGAGCGTCGTCACGGCCGCCGTCAGGCCCTCGGGGCTGATGCCTGATCTGACCAGTACGGCGTCCACGGCGTCGAGCCGGACCGTCAGCGCCCTGCCGGCACCCGGTGCCCGGCCCAGCAGTCTCTCGGCCGCTGCCCGCTCGGCCGGGGTCGGCGTTGTCAGCGAGACCGCTCCGGTGAGCGGCTGCCCGCGCTCCAGCCGTCGGCGTACCCGCTCCACCAGCCAGGCCAGGTCGGCGCCGCCGAGGAGCCGGCGCAGGCGCGCTTCGTCCACCGGCGGACCGCTCACGCCCACAGGGGCTCCGGGTCCGCCGGACGCACCGGGTCCTCGCGGCGCGTGCGGGCCGTGCCGTCCCACTCCCAGCGGGTGACCAGAACGGCATCCACCTCGTCGACGCGGGCGAGCTGGGCGATGGCGATGCCGGGCACTTGCGGATAGCAGGCCCACTCCCGCTCGCTGGTCATGACCACATCCAGGTCGAAAGCGTGCAGGAGTCCGAGACACTTGGCACGCGAGTCGTCGTCCACACCCGCGAACGCCTCGTCCAGGGTCACCAGGCGCGGCGCGTACGGGCTGCCCGCGCTCGCGTAGTGCGAGGAAGCGGCGGCGAACAAGGGGACGGACACCGCCAGGACGCGTTCACCCCCGGAAGCGGGGCCCGTGGCGGGTACCCAGCGGCCGTGCTGCTGCCGCTCGACGGCGAACTCGTGCCAGGACCGGTGGTCGAGGGCGGCGGTGAGGTGCTCCAGCCAGCTGCCGGCCGCGTCCTCGGTCTGCTGGCGGGCGATCTGCGTCTGCAGGAACTCACCGACCGCGGCCCGGTCCTCCTGGGTCCAGGCGTCGGCGGTCTGGAGCAGGCGGCCACGGGCCTGGGCAAGGCCGGCAGGGGCCTTGCGGGAAGGCCGCCACACCAGGCGCAGCCTCATGCCGGTGGAGGTGGGGCGTTCCTCCAGCTCGGCGTTCATGGCCAGCACCTGCCGTTCGGCGGCTGCGATCAACTCCTGCAGGGTGCCGGCCACCTCGGTGATGAGGTGGGTTTCGAGGATCTCACGCTCGTGCGCGGAGAGGATGCGGGTGAGTTCGCCGACCTCGACCGCAAGTGCCTCGGCGAGTTCGGGTACGGCTCGCTCACGGCCATGGTAGACGATGTCGACGATCATCCCGTCCTCGACCATGCGGGCCGAGGCGGTGTGGCCGTGCCGCGACAGTGCGTCCTGGAGGGTCTTCAGCTCTTCGCTCAGACGCCGCTGTACACGTTCCCAGGCGCCGTCCGAGTCGTCCGTCGCCGACAGCTCCGATTCGAGGGCACGGGCCAGGGCGATGGCCCGGGTGGCCGCCCACGGGCCGTCGTCCGCGGCCGGTACGGCGAGATCGGGAAGTGCGACGGCGATCAGCCCGGTGGCAGTGAAGCGCTGGAGCGCGACAATGGCCTCGGAGCGCGCGGCGGCGGCTTCGGTGACGGCTTTCTCCAGTTGTTCGATGCGGCCCTCGGCCCGGCTGGCCCGCCGGTCCGCCTCCGTGTGCCGGTCCTGGGAGCGCCGCTGGTCGGCCGCGCAGCCGCGCAGGGCCTCTGCGGTCTCCGCGAGCAGCCGTTCCAGCTCTGCCACGGCGGCGCCGACGGTCGAGCGCAGCGTGGCCAGCCGCTCGTCCGCGGCTGCCGCCTCACGGGCGGCCTCCTCGGCGCGTACGGCGAGTTCGGCCGTCCGCTCCCCTGCCCGGCCCACCTCTTCGCGTTCATCGTCCGCCTGCCGGGACGCCTCGCTCCGCTCACGGAGTGCGGGCCAGAGTCCGGCCAGGACGACGTCGAGTTCGGCGAGGGCCTGCCGTACGGCGGCCAGCGCCGGCCGGTCCGGGGGCAGCCCCAGATCGGCTGCGGTCTCTTGGAGTTCGGCGGTTGCCGACTCGGCCCGCTCGGCTGCGGCCGCCACCTCGGCGGCCCGCTCGTCGCACCGGGTCCGGGCCCGGCGCACGGTGTCGGCGGCAGCCGCGGCGCCGGCGTGCGCCCGGATCAGGGGCGCGTCGTCAGGTACCGCGGCCAGCTCGGTGTCGAGCGTACGACGACGGGTCGCCAGAGCCTGCGCCTGCGCGGCGGCGGCGGCCGACTCCTGTCGGAGGAGGGAGAGTTCAGCCCGCAGGGCGGCGATCCGGGCCCGCCGCGCGGCTTCCCGGGCGCCCTCTCCGATGTACTCGGCGGCTGGTTTGGCCCAACGGCCGGTGAGGACGCCGACGCGGTGGCGTCCGTCCCTCGCGACCCAGGTGCCGTCGGCGGGCCCGGTGCCCCCCGGGCCGACGCCCGGAGCACCGCCGGCCGGTGCCGTGTCCCCAGAAGCCTCGCCGAGGCCGATCGACTCCAGCAGCCGGGCCACCGCCTCCACACCCACCTGTGCGGCCTGCGCGTCGCCGTGGTCCACGGCCGGGCGCAGTACGCCGGCGAGCGACGCCCCTTCGACCGGTCCGGTGTTCGGGGCGAGGAGTACGTCGTGACCGTCTGCGGCGAGGGCCGCGCCGTCGGGGCGCACCCACGCGTCCAGCAGCCCGGACGCCTCCAGGGCGGCCTCCAGCCCGGCGCGGTCGTGGTCCGTGACCTCGTCCCGGAAGTCGATCAGCCGCCACAGAGGGGCACCGGGCGCCTGATCCCGCAGGCCGGGGGTCCGAGTGTACGGGGCCTGTGGCCCGCGCCGGCCGCCGGACTCCAGCCCTGCGAGTTCCTGTCCGGCATCGCGGGTACGGGCGGCCAGGCCGGCCCGGCGTTGCGTTGATTCCGCCGCCTGGTCGGCGAGTACCGCTGCCGTGGCGCTGTGTGCGTCCGAGGCATGGCGGCGTGCCGGGTAGGGGCCGTCCTGGTGCCGGGTCCACTCCTGGAGTTCGTCCAGCAGTCCGGCCGGGTCGGCGTACGCCAGCTCCTCGCACCGGCGGGCGTGCTCGCGTACGGCATCGACCAGGGCCCGTCCCGCGGCCTGCGCCGTGTCCTCGGCCGTGTCCAGCGCCCCGGCGGCGTGCGCCAGCTCGGTCTCCGTCTCGTCGAGCCGGAGTACGGCGGCCCGGCGCTCGGCCACCGCCGCCTCGGCCTTGCCGGCGAGCTCCTCCACGTGCGTGAGGGTGCGGTGCCTGCGGTCGGTCGCTCCGGCCACCGCGGCTCGCAGGTCGGCAACCGCCTGCCCCTCGTCTCCGGGAAGGTCCAGCCGGGCTGCCGCAGCCGTCTCCCGGGCCCGGAGCAGCGTGTCTCCCGACAGCTCCCGGGCGGCCCGGAGCCGGTTCTCCGCGGCACTGAGGCGGCCGAGCGCCTTGGTGTGCTGAATCGCGGCCTCGTCCCGGTCGTCGCGGGCGCGGACACAGCCGTTCTCCGACCGGTCCAACGCCTGGGCGGCCCGCTCCAGTTCGCGGGCACTGCGCATCTCCGGGCCCTCGCGCAGGGCTGCGTCGGCTGCCTCCAGCCTCGCCCGGGTCTCGGTGAGTGCGGCGACCCGCTCCTCCGCGGCCGCCCGCTCCTCCTCCGCCCCGGTCTTCTCGGCCTGCGCCTCGGCGAGGTCGCGCAGCAGCTGCTCGTACTTCGCGTGTTCGCTGCGCGGGAGGCGGGCGCGACGGCGGGAGGCTGCGCGGGCGTAGCGCCGGTAGTGGTCGAGGAACGCGGAGGCCGCGCGTTCGGCGGCCCCGGCTGCCCGCAGCTCCTCCTTCTCCTCGTCCAGGGAGCGGAAGGCCTCGGCCACATCCGCGATGACGGCCTGGTCCATCGGCGGAAGGGCCTCGGTGAGGGCGCGGGAGAGGGCGGCCTCATTGGGACGCTTGGACAGCTGGGGCTGGCGCAGCTGGATGAGCAGGTCCACGAGGGCGGCGTAGCGCTGCTCCCCGAGGCCGAACAGCGCCTCGTCGACGGCCCGGCGATAAGCCTTGGCCTGGTCGTAGACCATCCCCTGTCCGGCGACCGCCTCGATGAGGCGGTCCCGGGACAGGACGGTTCCGGTGGGGTCGAGCAGGCTCAGTGCCCCGTCCGCGCGTACGCCGGCCGGTCCGTGGTCGATCCGCTGCCCGGTCACCGCCCACCAGTGCCGGGCGATGCCGCGCCCGCTGACGGCCTTGAGCCCGCACAGGAGCGTACGGAACTGCTCCTCGCCGCTCACCTCATCGCGGCGGCCGAACTCCACCCAGGTGTAGCCGAGGCGTTCGGAGTGCGGGTGCTCGCCGCCGAGCAGCAGATTCCACTCCATCCGCTTGCCGGCGTCCCCGTCGGGTTCCACTCGGCGCGCGCTGAGGTCCCCGTCGAGAAGGAAGGGCAGGGTCAGGGCCAGCACCTTGGACTTGCCGGTGCCGTTGTTCCCCCGGAGCAGCAGTCGGCCGTCTCGGAAGTGGAACTCCTCCACGTCGTAGTGGAAGAGGTCGACGAGGCCGATCCGCAGGGGCTGCCAGCGGGGGCGCGCAGGGGCGGGGGGTGCGGGACGGGGGGTCAAGGCCGGTACGCCTTTCGCTGCGCGGGCACCTGCGCGGTGCCGGCTGTACGGGGTTCGAGTACGACGGTCTCGCCGACCGCGTAGCGGGCGAGCGCCGGGCGCGGCACGACCCCGTCAGGAGTACGGGCGACCAGGCCGAGAGCGGCCAGCCGGGCGACGGCCTGCTCGACCAAGTCACCCTCGGCCCCCGGCTCACGTGCTGATTTGGACCAGAATCCGCCGTGCTCGACTGCCAGTTCCGCAACTCGGTGCTCAAGGTCGGCCGTGGGGACGACCGGGCCTCCGGCCGCCGTGAGGTACTCGGCGAGCAGGAGGGTGACGTGGCCGCGGGTCCCTGATTCCGGCATGCGGACGTCGGTGAGGTCGTCCTCGGGGTCGGTCATCGCGATGCCCTCGGCCCGCACTTCGGCGACCAGCCCGGTCAGTTCGTTGATTCGGGCGGTGAGGAAGCCGCGCTGGCGTGTGAGGTAGCCGAGCTCGGCGTCGGTCAGCTCGTTGTAGTAGAGGACGGGGTCGTCGAGCAGCCGCCGGGTCAGCGAGCGGCGCATGGCGCGGAAGCGCAGTTCGTCGCTGTCGAGGGCCGTTTCCGTGGCGAGCTCGGCAAGCCGGGCCTCCGGCGTCTCGGCCCGGATGGTGGAGGGTCCGCGGCGGGTGGCGAGCAGACCTGCGAGTACCCGCCGTTCGACGTCGTACAGGACGTCGCCGGCCCCATTGACGTACGCGTCCTCGTCGCCGGCGACGCGCCGCAGGACTCCGAGGTGGAGCAGGAGCCGTACGACGGCGGCCAGGTCGAACCGCTCGTCACGGCGGTCCAGCGTGAACTGGATGCCCGCCGCGGCCAGGTGGGGGTCCTTGGCGTCCAGCACGATCCGGTCGGCGAGGCGGCCGAGCGCGATCTGCGCCTCGCCGCGTTCGAGGGCGGCCAGGGCGAGGCAGAGCAGGACGTAGCGACGGCGGCTGAAGGGGGCGGCGCTACGGGTGACCTCGCGTGCAGGGTGCGTGGCGTCGGCCGGCACACCGGGGATCTTGCCCAGCCGGGCGGTCTCGGCGTCGACCTGGAGGGACCAGCCGGTGTTGCGGTCGAACCACTCGCGCAGCTCGGAGGCGTGCCGCCGAACGAGGCGGAACTCATCGGCATACGCACCGTGCGCGAGCAGCAGGGGCTGCTTCAGCAGGGCACGGGCGGCCTTGCGCCGCTCGGCGGCGTGCTGCCCGTCCAGTACTTCGGCGAGCGGGGTGGTCATGGCGGTCCGCTCCTTCCTGTTCCTTCGGTGAGGTCGACGATCTCGATGCTGTGGTCCGGGCCGCGGAAGATCCCGTCCGGAGTGCGCACCTCGGCCGTGGACCCGTCGGACGGGGCCGTGAGCCGGATCTCCATGGAGCCGTCGCCGCTGGTGGCCACGGTCTGCGTCATACCTGGCCGCCAGGTGGCCAGGGCGTCGCCGAGGAGCTGGAGGAAGAGCCGGAAGCCGAGGGGGTCGAGTTCGCCGAGCCCGGACAGCCTGGTGATGCCGTGGGTGACGAGCCGGGCCCGGGCGGCGGCCGTCTCCGCGGCCTGCTTGGCGGCCGTCTCGGCGAGCAGTCGGCGCGCCTCCTGCCGGTCTTCGACCCTGCGGGTCTTGCCGCGCCGCTCGTAGCTGCCCGTGCGGCGCAGCTGCGGGCTGATCCGCAGCGGCTCGGCATCGGCCCACGCAGTGCCCGCAGGCTCTGGTCGGGCGTGGCGGGCGGCCAGCGTCTCGGCGTCCACGGTGAGGTGCCGGGCCGGGTACAGCCCGAAGGCGGTGCGCCACAGCCGGTGCCGTGCGTCGTCGTCGGGCGCTTCGGCGAACCAGCGCGCAAGCGTGCGGAAGTCGGCGGAGCGGTCCGAACGCCCGGCCCGGCGCTCGTTCAGCGACCGTACGACGGCGAGCAGCTGTGGGATCGCGCCGAGCGCCCGGCCGCGCAGCAGCCGGGCCTGCGACTCCCGGCCGTCCCGGCTGAGGAACCAGGCCGCGAGGCCCGCCCACCGGCCGGCCCACCGCTCGTACGCGGCCTGCCCCGCGTACGCCGCCTCCTGCGGGGTGGCGTCCGCCGCCTCACGGGCTGCGGCAGCCCGCAGGAGGGCGTCGATGCTCCCGCCCTGCTCCAACTCCAGGATCAACCGGGCGATGCGCCCGCCGAGGGTGATCAGGTCCTGGATGAATCGCTCCAGGTACTGGATGAGCTGATCCTTGTAGGCGAGGAAGACCTCCTCCCCCACGTCGTGGAGGTCGATGGTTCGCTGGAGGGATCCCATGAAGGCCCGCGCGTTGTCGGCGAGCGCGGCGAAACGGCTCGCGAGCCCGTCCAGCGCCAGATGCGTCTTGGCCGGATCAGGCTCCTCCTCGGCTGCGAGCACGAGCAGGGCCCGCAGCTGGGTGACGATGTCGTGCAGCGCCACGGCCTGGAGCGCGCCGCGCCGCCCGAGGGCCTCGTCGTAGACGCCCAGGGCTTCCTCGGCGGCTTCTCCGGCCCGGGTGAGCTGGTAGATGAACCGCTTGCGGTAGAAGTCCTCGACGGCGGTGACCCGCCCGGTGTCCGGGTCTGCCCGCAGATTCCCCCACCCCACCAGGCTGTCGAGCGCCTTGACCACGGCATCGAGCTCCGTCGGCCGGACCCCGGAGGCCAGCCCCGCGTACACGTCCTCGGGCCGCAGGTGCACGGCGAACCGCTCTTTGGCGACGAGGAAGGCCCACATCACCGCCCGGTAGAGCAGCACGTTCGGAGCGGTGAGATGCGCGAAGGGCCCGTACCCGTCGAGCGGGCCCTCCGCCTGCGGAGAAATCATGTCCATTGCCCGCCATCCTCCCGGAATGCTGCCCGTGATCGGCAGGGACGAAAGCACTTGGCTGATTCGCACCGATCCTGACCGCACCGACACCCCGCACCGAGCGCCTCAAAGCGATGAATGGGCATACCCAAGCAGCGCACCTCTCTCGGACCGCCATCGACGCGCTGCGTCGCGGCGCCGTACCCGCGATAGCGGGCTGGATCTTCGAGTCCGCGCTCGACGCGGACTCGACGCGGTCACCTACGGCGCCTCGGCGTTCAAGGCTGTCCGGGGCGAGTACGGGTCTCGGCGAGCCTGCCGAACCCGTGGATGCCTGGTTCCACGCGCTGGAAGAGGACGCGCTGACCGCCGGGGCGAGCGAGGACGAGCTCAGCAGTGAGGTGGAGCGCCTACTCGCCGCCCGGCTCAGCAAGATGTCCCGGCACGCCCCGTCGTTCCCTACGGCACTGCGCGGGTACCGGTCCGCGCTCGCCGAAGGCGACGAGACGACTGCACCGGCCGTACCCGCCTGGCTCGGCGGCCAGCCCCACGTGGCCTCGGCAGCCCGTCGGTCCGCCGGCGTCCGCGGGGACCTGGACCATTTCGGGGCCCTGGGCCTCCTGAAGGGCCTGCTGACCTCCTGCGGGACTCGGCACGCCGGGGGCTGTTCGTCGCCTGGAAACAGTCGAACAGCTGACGAAGGTCAGGAAACCACGGGTCAGACACCCCATGTCGTTCGGTGTCAAGCGGCATGGGGTTGGGCGTGGTGGGACCAGGCGGTCGCTTCGTCGTAGCGGGTGCGGGTTTTGAG
>NZ_JBEORW010000036.1:0-88506 GCF_040302565.1 Streptomyces sp. NPDC097981 | reverse complement strand
CGACCGGGTCCGGGAGTTCCCGGCGGCAGAGCGCATCCCGATGGCCGAGGACACCGTCTTCGACCTGGCCTCGCTGACCAAGCTGTTCACCTCGGCGCGTCAGACCGCGGCGGGCGAGAGGCGTTCCGGCCGCTCCGAGTGTTCGAGGCGCTCCAGCCGCTCCAGCCGTATCCGGCTCTCCTCGTCGAGCGGCACCATCGTCACCAGGCGCGGGCCGGCCGCGGGCCCGAGCCACAGGTTGGTGTGCTCCAGGTGCAGCAGGCCGACGTGCGCGTTGCGGATGTACTTCGTCCTGCCGCCCTGGCCGATCACCTCGTGCCGTGCCCACACCTCCCGGAACTCCGCCGACTCCGCCTCCAGCCGCGCCAGCAGTGCCTTCCAGGCCGGCTCGGCGAGGTGCTCCGCCATCGCCGCCCGGAACTTGGCCGCGATCGTACGGTTCACCTCGGCGACGTCGACCATCGACGCCCGCCAGTCCGCGTTGGTGAACGCCAGCCACAGGCAGTTGCGGTCCTCGCGCGGCAGCGCGTCCAGGTCGCACAGCAGCCGTCCGTACGTCGCGTTGTAGGCGAGGATGTCGTACCGGCTGTTCTGGACGCAGGCGGGGATCGGCCCGAGCTGGTCGAGCATCGCGCGCAGCGCCGGGGTCACGCTCGGGCAGGTCGAGTGCGGGGTCGGATCGAGGGTGCCGGCCAGCGCGAAGAGGTGTCTGCGCTCGGTGCCGTCCAGCAGCAGGGCGCGCGCCAGGGCGTCCAGGACCTGCGGGGAGACCTGGATCTCGCGGGCCTGCTCCAGCCAGGTGTACCAGGTGACACCGACGGCGGAGAGCTGGGCGACCTCCTCGCGGCGCAGCCCCGGCGTGCGCCGCCGGCGCCCGCGCGGCAGCCCCACCTGCTCTGGGGTGATCCGCTCGCGGCGGCTGCGCAGGAAGTCGGCCAGCTCGTGCCGGCGTACGTCGCTCTCCGGTGCCACAGTGGTCATGGAACCAGGGTGCCGCACCCCGCATCCCGTTGCCAGGTAGTCCTTGTACCAGGATAAGGAGACTCTGGTACCAGGCTGAGCATGGGTAGATCGTTTCCGGTGTGAGCGAGACAACCGTAACCGTACGCACCACCCACCCCTCCCCGTTCGTATCCGCCCCCGGGCTCCCGGCGGCGATCGGCCCGCTCGGGCTCTTCACCGTGCTGCTGGGCGCGGCCCTGCCCCTGATCGACTTCTTCATCGTCAACGTGGCGCTGCCCGCCATCGACAGCGACCTGGCGGCCGGCCCCGCCACGCTGGAACTGATCGTCGGCGGCTACGGCGTCGCCTACGCCGTGCTGCTCGTACTCGGCGGCCGCCTCGGCGACATGGCCGGACGGCGCCGGCTCTTCCTGATCGGCATGGCCGCGTTCGGTCTCACCTCGCTCGGCTGCGGACTGGCGCCCACCGCCTGGACCCTGGTCGCGGCGCGGGTGGCCCAGGGTGCCGCGTCCGCCCTGATGCTGCCGCAGGTGCTGGCCACCATCCAGGCGACCACCCAAGGGCCCCGCCGGGCCCGGGCGATGAGCCTGTACGGGGCCACAGCCGGGCTGTCCATGGTCGCCGGGCAGATCCTGGGCGGTGTCCTGGTGGCCGCCGACGTCGCCGGCTCCGGCTGGCGCTCGGTGTTCCTGGTCAACGTGCCGGTCGTGGTCCTCGGCCTGGTGCTCGGCGCCCGGGCCGTTCCCGAGACCCGCTCGGACCGGCCGGCCTCGGTCGACGTGCCTGGGACGCTGCTGCTGGCCCTGTCCCTGGTGTCCCTGCTGCTGCCGCTGACCGAGGGCCGGGCCGCCGGCTGGCCGGTGTGGACGTGGATCTCGCTCGGGATCTTCCCGTTCGCCGCGGCGGCCTTCTACCTGACCGAGCGCCGCGCCGACCGGCTCGGACGCACCCCGCTGGTGCCGCCGAGCCTGCTGCGCCTGCAGTCGCTGCGGCGGGGCCTGGCCATGGTGGTGCCGTTCTCGATCGGCTTCAGCGGATTCATGTTCGTCATCGCCGTGGTGCTGCAACAGGGCCTGCGCATGGGGCCGGTGGCGGCGGGGCTCGCGCTCGTACCGATGGCGCTGGCCTTCTTCGCGGCCTCGCTCGCCGGGCCGCGGCTGGTCGGGCGGTTCGGCAGCCGGGTCGTCACCGCGGGCGGCGTCCTCCAGGCCGCGGGCGTCGTCCTGATCCTCCTCGCGGTCCTTCGCGGCTGGTCGGACCTCGGGCTCGCCGCACTCGCCCCGGGCGTGGCCGTCGCCGGGCTCGGACAGGGCCTCCAACTGCCCGTGCTGATCCGGCTGATGCTCTCGGACGTACCCGCCGACCGGGCCGGCGTGGGCAGCGGGGTCGTGATCACCACCCAGCAGTCCGCGCTCGCCCTCGGCGTCGCGACCCTGGGCAGCCTCTTCCTCGCACTCGCCCCGTTGATGGGCATGCGGGACGCACTCGCCGTCACCCTGCTGGTCCAGCTGGGCATGATCGTCCTGACGGTGCTGCTGAGCCTGCGCCTGCCGCGCGTCGTGGGGTGAGCCGTGCGCCGCGCCCCGGCCGGGGGCGGCCGGGGACTCAGCGCACGACGGAGCGGGCGATGCGGAAGCCCACGTCCTCGACCCGGAACGTCGGGTGGCTGCGGCGGCGCGCGGAGGCCCGGCAGCTCCAGTGCTCGTCGAACCACCCGCCGCCGCGCAGCACCCGGTAGCTTCCGTAGACCTCGGCGTCGTAGACGTCCCAGCACCAGTCCCAGACGTTGCCGAGCATGTCGTACAGACCCCACGCGTTGGGCTGCTTGCCGCCCACGGTGTGGATGCGCTCGTCCGAATTGCCGCGATACCAGGCGATGTCGTCGAGCGGGCCGTACCGGGGCCCGGCCGTACCGGCGCGGCAGGCGTGCTCCCACTCGGCCTCGGTCGGCAGCCGGTATCCGTCGGCGGAGGTGTCCCAGTCGATGCGCACGCCCTCGCGGTCCTCACCGCTCTCGCCGTCCAGACGGTAGGCCGGCGCCAGCCCGTCGCGCTCGGACAGGGCGTTGCAGAACCGCACCGCGTCCCACCAGGAGACGCCCTCGACGGGCAGCCGGTCCCCACGGGAGGTGCTCGGCCGCCGGCCGGTGACCTCCGCGTACAGCGCCTGCGTGACCGGGAAGGCCGCCAGCTCGCAGGCCTCGATCCCGACGGACCAACTGCGCCGCGTCCGCCGGTCCGACAGGGTGACCTCCCCGGGCGCGATGGCGGTCAACTCGTGTGCTGCACCGGTGTCCATGGGCAGGTGATCTTACCGGCGGGCTGCCCCGGGGCGAGCGTGCGGCCCGCCCGATGCCGCGCCCCCGCGCCGGGACGGGCTGTCACAGGACACGTCCACTCCCGTACAGTCCGTGATGCCAACGCTCTGTCAGGGACCAGGACCAGCGGTCGAACAGGAGAAGACCCGTGGCCACCGAAGCCGGCTTCGACCCCCGCCCGCACACTGCCCGCACGGGCCGGCCGGTCCCCGAGCCGGACCCCGCCCTCGTGGAGCGGTGGCGCTCCGACGGAGCCGAACTGGTCGATCTGCTGGCGCTGGTGCGCGGGCAACTCGGCGGCGTCGCCGCGTTCCGCCTCGGGCCGGGCCCCACCGTCCTGGTCACGGACCCCCTGGCGGTCCAGCACGTGCTGGCCCTGCACCCGGACCGGTACGTCAAACGCTCCCACCGTGCCCGCCTGCTGATCGGCGACGGCGTACTCGCCGCCACCGGCGAGGCCTGGAAGAGCCAACGGCGGCTGCTGCAGTCCCAGTTCACCGGAACAGGGATGCGCCGCTACGAGCAGCGGATCACGGACGCCGCCCGTATCACCGCCGAGCGCTGGGCCGGGTACGCCCGGACCGGGCAGACGTTCGACGTAGGCCTGGAGATGCGCCGCTTCGCCCTGGACACCATCTGGCGCTCCCTGACCGGACACCCCCTCGACACCGCCACCGAGCGCGAACTCTGCGCCGTCGCCGCGGTCGTGGCCGTACTGCCGACCCTGCCGGCCGACTCCGGCGACGCCCGGGAGGCCGTCGCCGCGGACCTCGCCAGGATCGACGCCGTCGCGCACCACGCCATCGAGGCCGCCCGCGGCGGCCCGGGCCCCGAGGGGCCGGGCCTCCTGCACCTCCTGCTCGATGCGGCCGCCGAGCGCCCCGAGTACACCGACCGCCTGATCCGCGACGAACTGGTCACCCTGCTCGTCGCCGGCCACGAGACCACCGCCACCACCCTGACCTGGCTCTACCTGCTGCTGGACCGCCACCCCGAGGCCCGGGAGGAGGCCCTCGCCGCGGGCGCACCCGGCTCGGCCGGGCGCCGCCGGGCCGTCCAGGCCCTGGTCCACGAGACGCTCCGGCTCTACCCGTCCGCCTGGATCCTGCCGCGGTACGCCGCCGAGGACGACGTCGTGGCCGGTTACGCCGTCGAAGCGGGCTCCGACGTGGTGGTCTGCCCCTACCTCACGCACCGCGACCCCGAACTGTGGCCGGACCCCGAGCGGTTCGACCCCCGGCGCTTCACCGCCCCCGAGGGCCGCCCCACCCACCCCGGCTCCTACCTCCCGTTCGGCATCGGCCCCCGTGCCTGCCTCGGCCTCCAGTTCGCCCTGCGCGAGTCGACCGTCCTCCTCGAACACCTGCTGCCCGCCCACACCCCAGTCTTCCGGTCCGTGCCCGCCAAGGCCGCGTACAGCATCACGGTCCGCCCCGACGGCCCCACCCCGGCGACCCTGACCGCCTAGCGGCAGCGCCGACGACCTTTACGGAGGGTGGTCCGGTCCGGTCCCGGTCTGGTGTGAAGCAGTGAATCAGTGCTTCAATCCTTCCATGCCCTACCGTCGCCCCCCTGCCGTACAGGCCCGGCTCGACGCCCGGCGCGACCGGGTGCTCGAAGCCGCCGTCCACCTGCTCTCGCGCGAGGGGTACGGCGGATGCTCGGTCGCCGCCATCGCGGCCGAAGCCGGGATCTCCACCGGCAGCGTGTACCAGTCGTTCTCCGGCAAGTCCGAACTGGCCGCCGCACTCTTCCGGACCCTGGTGGCCCGGGAGCTGGACGCCGTGGCCGCCGCGACGAACCGCCCGGGCGGCGCGGCGCAGCGGGTGGCCGCCGCCGTCGAGACCTTCGCGTACCGGGCGCTGCAAGCACCGCGCAGGGCCTACGCCCTGCTGGCCGAGCCCGCCGACCCCGCCGTCGACGCCGAACGCCTCGTCTTCCGGCGGGCCTTCCGCGACGTGTACGCCGAACAGATCGCCGCGGGCGTCGCAGTCGGGGAACTGCCCGCCCAGTCGCCCGAGTTGACGGCCGCCGCGCTGGTCGGCGCGATCGCCGAGGCCCTCGTCGGGCCGCTGGCCGACGGCGACGCGGCCCCGGGCGACATCATCCCCGGCCTGATCACCTTCACCCTGCGTGCCCTTGGAGGACACGATGCCGCAGACGCATGAGGTCACCAACCAGGTACCGCCGCACCACGGATACGATGCGGCCGCCGACCCGGCCCTGCTGGAGGCGGTCGCCCGCGAGGGCGCCGCCTGGGCGGTTCCCGACATCCACCGTCTCGGCGCCCTCGCCGGCTCCGAACAGGCTGCGGAGTGGGGCCGCGTGGCCAACGAGAACCCGCCCGTGCTGCGCACCCACGACCGCTACGGCCACCGGATCGACGAGGTGGAGTTCCACCCGTACTGGCACGAGCTGATGGGCACCGCCGTCTCCCACGGGCTGCACGCCGCGCCCTGGGCGGACGACCGGCCCGGGGCCCATGTCGCGCGGGCCGCGAAGTTCCACGTCTGGGGCCAGGTCGAGGCGGGCCACACCTGCCCGGTGTCCATGACGTACGCCGCCGTACCCGCGCTGCGCGCGACCCCGGAACTCGCCGCATGGCTGCAGCCGCTGCTCGCCTCCCGCAGCTACGATTTCGGACTCCGCCGGCCGGACACCAAGCAGGGCCTGATCGCGGGCATGTCGATGACCGAGAAGCAGGGCGGCTCCGACGTACGCGCCAACACCACGACGGCGGTCCCGGCCCCTGACGGCACCTACCGGCTGACCGGCCACAAGTGGTTCACCTCCGCGCCCATGTCGGACGTCTTCCTGACGCTGGCGCAGGCCCCGGGAGGACTGACCTGCTTCCTGCTGCCGCGGGTGCTGCCGGACGGCAGCCGCAACCGCCTGTTGCTCCAGCGCCTCAAGGACAAGCTCGGCAACCGGTCCAACGCCTCCGCCGAGATCGAGTACGACGAGGCCTTCGGCTGGCTGGTGGGGGAGGAGGGGCGCGGCGTCGCGACCATCATCGAGATGGTCAACATGACCCGCCTCGACTGCGTGCTCGGCGGGGCGTCCGGGATGCGCCTCGGCGTCATCCGCGCCGTCCACCACGCCACCCACCGGCGGGCGTTCGGCAAGGCCCTGATCGACCAGCCCCTGATGCGCAACGTCCTCGCCGACCTCGCCCTCGAATCCGAGGCGGCGACCGCCGTCGCCTTGCGCCTCGCGGGCGCCACGGACCGGGTCGTCCGGGGCGACCGGGACGAGGCGCTGCTGCGCCGGCTGGGGCTCGCCGTCACCAAGTACTGGGTCTGCAAGCGCGCCCCCGGGCACGCCGCCGAAGCCCTCGAATGCCTGGGCGGCAACGGCTACATCGAGGACTCCGGCATGCCCCGCCTCTACCGGGAGGCCCCGCTCTCGTCGATCTGGGAGGGCTCCGGCAACGTCGCCGCCCTGGACTCGCTGCGCGCCATGGCCCGGCAGCCCGGGACAGTCGAGGCCTTCTTCGAGGAGGTGGGGCAGGCGGCGGGCGCCGACCGGCATCTGGACGCGGCGGTGGCCGGGCTCCACAAGCAGCTGGCGGACCCGGCCGAGGCGGAGTACCGGGCCCGCCGGCTCACCGAGACGATGGCCCTGGTCTTCCAGGCGTCGCTGCTGCTGCGCCACGCCCCGGGGGCGGTCGCCGAGGCCTTCTGCGCCTCCCGGCTGGGCGGCGGGCAGGGGGGCGCGTACGGCACTCTCCCGACGGGCGTGGACACCGAGGCGATCCTGTCCCGGGCCCGGACCGCACAGGTCTGACCCGCCCGTCACGCCGCGGCGCGGTGCCTGCCGGCCAGGCGGACACGGCGCCGCGGTCGTGCCCGGCACCTCACGCTCCGCCGCGTGCCGCGCCGTGCCTTCCGCTCCGCCCTGTGCCGCGTGCCTCGCGCCGGGGCTTGTGCCTTGCGCCGTGCCGCGCTCCGCGCCGTGGCTTGTGTCTTGCGCCGCGCCGTGCCGCGCTCCGCGCTCGGCCCTGTGCCGCGTGCCTCGCGCCGCGTCGTGGCTTATGCGCTCCGCCCTGTGCCCCGCGGCCCCGTCATGCACCGCGCCCGTGCCGAAGTCGCGCCCCGGCCGCCGTCACGCCCCGTCGCTCAGCGGCCGTGCCGCTCCCGGTCAGGCGCGGCGCCGCCGCCGGGTCCGCAGGGCCACGTATCCGCTGAGCCCGCCCAGCGCGACACACAGCGGGGAGTACAGCGCCAGGTCCCAGTGCCGGAACTCGGCCGGCGCGGACCCCAGGCCCAGCCCCGAAGCCGCCAGTCCGCCGAGACCGCGCGCGGCGAGCACACCGGACACCGTCCACAGTCCGGCCCGTGCCACCCGGGACCGGGCGAACCGGGTCGTCGGCCGGGCGCCGGTCACCACCAGACCTGCGGCGGCGCCCAGCAGCCCCGCCACGGCGAGCGTCAGCGGGCCGGACGGCAGCTGAGCCTCTTCCACGCCGACCACCACGGCCGCGAATTCGGCCCGCGAGGCGAGCGGCCAAGGGGAGAACACCCACACCGCGTGCAAGGCCCCTGCCGCGAGCAGTCCGCCGGCCGCGGCCACCGCCGCACCGCGCACCGCGGCGCCCGCCGGCTCCGTAGGGAGCTCCGCCGTCTCGTCGTCCGCCGCACCGAACCACCTGGCCATACCGCTGATGGCGCTCATCGCGCACCCCTCTCCCCAGTTCCATACACCTCTGTATGGATGTTCCATACAGTACTGTACGGAACATGGCCAAGGGGAGAGTCACCAAGGACGACTGGACGATGGCGGCGCTCCGCGCGCTGGCCCGGGGCGGGCTCCCGGCGGTGGCGGTCGACGTGCTCGCCCGGGAACTCGCGGTCTCGCGCGGCAGTTTCTACTGGCATTTCGAGAACCGGGAGGCTCTGCTCGTCGCGGCCCTGGAGGCGTGGGAGCGGCACGCCACTGCGGAGGTCATCACCGCCGTCCGGGAAGAGGGGGATGCCTGGACGCGGGCGCGGATGCTGTTCGCCGTCGCGCTCGGCACCGAGGAGATAGCCGGGCTGGAGCCGGCGCTCGTCGCGCACACCGCCCATCCGGCGGTCGCCGAGGTGGTGGCCCGGGTCACCCGGACCCGGCTCGACTTCCTGACGGAGATCTTCGGCGGACTGGGTTTCGGGCCGCAGGAGGCCCGCCATCGCGCCCTGTCCGGGTACGCCGCCTACCTCGGCTGGCTGGAACTGCGCCGGACCGCCTCCGACACGGCCCCCGAGGCGCTGCCGGAGGGCCCGGGTGCACAGGCCGCGCTGGACCACCTCATCGGCATGATCCTGGCCCCTCCGCCGGCGCCGCCCTCGCAGGACACCGGTCCCGCACCGGCCTGAGGCCGGCGACCGGCTCGGCCGCCGGCCGCCATGACGAGGGTGATCCGCGCAGTCGAGCGGTCGATGAGCATGAACGCGTGGAAGGTGCCGTGCACGCGACCCCGGTCGTGAATCGCGTCGACGCCGAGTGCGCGCAGGCGGTGGATCCCGTCGGCCATCGCCGAACGGCCCGGGCCCCTCGGGCAGTACGCCGCCACCTGCAGGGCCGTCCCGGCACGGGTCATGCCCGACCAGTGCCGCAAGCAGACCCCTGTCGCCGCCCTGCTCCGCAGGAAGCCGGAACTGCTTGACGTCGGCCCATCGAAAGCCGTGCTTCCTCGCCCGGGAGTCGCCTGGCTAGGAGTCGGACGGGGGGCGCCCTGCCGGCGCATCGGGCATGTCAGACGAGGCCGGACCCTGCGGGGGTTGCGTGATGCGGCGTACCGCCTCCACCACCGCGGCGCGGTGCCGGGCGAGGTGTTCGGGGGCCCACGCGGTGCCCGAGTCGCCCGCCGCCGGGCCGCCCACCGCACCGAACCAGGCCTGGGACAGGCTCAGCACCAGGGTGAGGACGTCGGCGGGGTCCGTCGAGGCGTCGATGTGACCCGCCTTCTGTGCCTCCTCCACCACCGCGATCTTGCCGCGGTACGACTCCGCCTCGGCGTCCGTGCTGCCGGGCCGCTCCAGTTGCTTCCACAGCACGAGCCGCATCAGGGACGGCTGTGCGACGAGGTGGTCGAAGACGGCGCCCGCGTACCCGGGCAGGTCCCCGGCGTCGAAGGGGACGGACTCCGAACCCGTCTCCAGCGCCCGCTGGAGCACGGCGTCGAAGAGCTGCTCCTTGTTGCCGTAGTAGACGTAGATGAGCCGCTTGTTCGCCTGCGCGGCCTCGGCGATGCGGTCGACCCGCGCGCCGGCGATGCCGTACGCGGCGAATTCGGAGAAGGCCGCGTCGAGCAGGCGTGCCTTGGTCGCGCTGGAATCCCGTGCCATGGGGCGCAGCCTAGCAAGTAACTATCCGGTTATTGACATGCGCTGCGAGGAGGGTGCATAGTCAAACTATCCAGTTAGTTACTTAGGGAGCAGCATCATGGAGAACGGCATGGAAATCCGCGCACTGGGAGGTCAGGGCCTTGAGGTCGGCGCCGAGGGCCTCGGCCTGATGGGCATGAGCGCCCACTACGGAGCCACCGACGAGACCGAGTCGCTCGCCACCATCGACCGTGCGCTGGAGCTGGGCGTCACCCTGCTCGACACCGCCGAGGGCTACGGCCCGTTCCTGAACGAACAGCTCCTCGGCAAGGCGCTCGCCGGCCGCCGCGATGCCGCCGTGATCGCCACGAAGACGGGTGTCGAGTTCACCGACGACGGAGCGTTCCGCGGCCACAACGGGACCCCCGAGTACATCCGCCGCTCGGCCGACCGCTCCCTGCGCCACCTCGGCACCGACCACATCGACCTGTACTACCTGCACCGCGTCGACCCGGACGTCCCGATCGAGGAGAGCGTCGGTGCCATGGCCGAGCTAGTCGCCGCCGGCAAGGTCCGCCACATCGGCCTGAGCGAGGCCGCGCCCGCCACCATCGCCCGCGCCCACGCCGTGCACCCGCTCGCCGCGGTGCAGACCGAATACAGCCTCTTCGAGCGCGGCATCGAGTACGACGGCGTCCTCGACACCCTGCGCGGGCTCGGCATCGGTCTCGTTGCGTACTCGCCGCTCGGCCGGGGGTTCCTGTCGGGTGCGATCACCACGCCGGACGATTTCGCGGCGGACGACTTCCGCCGCACGGACCCCCGTTTCCAGGGCGAGAACTTCGGCCGCAACCTGGCCGTCGTCGACCAGGTGCGCCGTCTCGCCGCGGAGAAGGGCGTCACCCCCTCGCAGCTGGCCCTGGCCTGGACGCTGCGTCAGGGCGCCGTGCCGATCCCGGGCACGAAGCGCCGCCGCTACCTGGAGGAGAACATCGCCGCCACTGCCGTGACGATCACGGACGCGGACCTGGCCGCCATCGATGCGGTCGCCCCGCACGGGGTGGTCGCGGGCGACCGCTACGCTCCCGAGCTGATGAAGTCCCTGAACGGCTGACGGGCTGACCTGCTGACCGACCTGCCTCCCGGCGAGCCTGGCCGGCTGCCACGGAATCGCGCCGCACGGCAACCGGCACGGCCGCTCCGTACGTCTCCGCCCCCGACGGCGCGAAGCCGCAGAGCGACAAGGGGGGCCGGCCATGAGGCGCGGACGCAGCAGCAGGGCGATGCTCGGAGCAGTCGCGGCACTGGCGGCACTGGCGGTGTCGGCGTGCTCGCCGGAGGAGGTGCCCGGCGGCGGACCGGGGTCCGGCGCGGTGTCCCCGCCGTCCGGCCCGTCCGGTACGCCGCGGCCGACGGCCGTTCCCACCGGGACCCCGGGAAGTGGCCTGCCGAGTCCCCGGCCCTCCGGTGCGCCGGCGGGGGAACCCGTCGTACGCACCGGAGTGCCGTGGAACCTCGACCGCCTCGACCAGCGCAACCGCCCGCTCGACGGGAAGTTCACCACGCGCGCGGACGGCAGGGGAGTACACGTGTACGTGATCGACACCGGGCTGGAGGTGAAGCACGCGGAGTTCGGCGGCCGGGCGGTCCTCGGCGCCGACTTCGTCGGGGATCCGGACGCCGGTGACTGCTTCGACGGCGGCGGACTGGGCCACGGCACCTTCGTCGCGGGCATCATCGGCGGCAGTACGTACGGCGTCGCCCCGAAGGCGGGCATCGTGCGCGTCCAGGGAATCGCCTGCGAGGAGGGCAGCGGCCCCCACGCCAAGGACGTCTCCCCGGGCACGGCGTCGGAGGACTCCGTCGTCAAGGCCGTGGAGTGGGTGACCGCCCACGCCCAGCGCCCGGCCGTGGTGAACATGTCGCTCAACCTCAAGAACCGCTCCACGGCCCTCGACACCGCGGTCCAGCACATGGTCGAGTCGGGGATCACCGCGGTTGTCGCCGCCGGCAATTTCAACGACGACGCCTGCGGCCATTCCCCGGCCGGCGCCCACGGCGCCATCGTGGTCGCCGCCGCGACCGCCGCCGACCGCCACTGGACCGACACGGACGGATTCGGCTCCGGTCACGGCAGCTGCGTGGACCTGTACGCCCCCGCCGAGAAGATCACCTCCGCACTCGCGGGCGGCGCCACCGCGACCAGCGACTCCGCCGCCACCTCGTGGGCCGCCCCGCACGTCACCGGCGTCGCCGCTCTCTATCTCTCCGCGCACCCGGGTGCGACGCCCGCCCAGGTCCGCGCCTGGATCACCGGACAGGCCGTACGCGACGTCCTGACCGGGGTCCCTGCGGACACCCCGAACCGGCTGCTCCACACCGGAGGCCTGTGACGCCTCCAGCCCGCCCTGGGCCGTCTACCTGCGCGGGTCCACGGGTGTGAAGACCCCGAGCCGGTCCTCTACCGCCTGGGCTGCGTCCAGGCACAGGTCCTCGCGGAACGCCCGCCCGATGATCTGGACCCCGCACGGGAGCCCGTCGGACACCCCCGTCGGCACGGCCACGGCGGGTACGCCCACGAAGCTGGTCACCGAGCACAGGCGCATGCCCGCCCCGACCCGGTCCCGGCCCGCCCGGTCGCGCGACTCCAGCCCCGGCTCGACCGGCGGCTCGGTGAACGTCGGGCCGAGCAGCAGCGGGTACTCGTGCAGGAACTCGGTCCATGAGCGGCGGACGCCCAGCCAGGTGCCCATCAGCCGCACCAGCTCGTCCGCGCTCGCGGGCGGGGTCTGCTCCATCATCATCGCGATGTACCGGTCCCCGCCCTCACCGAGCAGCGTGCGCACCACCGGCCAGCTCGGGGCGAACTCGGTCACGGCGATCCGGCCGTAGGCGTCGAGGGCCTCGGCCATGCGCGGTACGTCCGCCACCTCGCGTACGTCGTAGCCGGCATCGCGCAGCGCGCCGGCCGCGGCCTCCACGGCCGCGCGCACCGCGGGGTGGACGCCCTGCCCGCCGGGGTCCGCCACCACGGCGACCTTCACCGGCCCGGGCAGCGGTTCCCCGTAGAGGGGCACCGGCACGGCCCGCGGGTCGCGCGGATCGGTGCCGGCCAGCACCTCGTACGCCAGCCGCAGGTCGCCCACCGACCGCGCCATCGGCCCGTCGGTGACGAGCATCTGGGACGCCGGGCCGGGGTCGTCCGGGCCGAGCACGCGCTGGTCCGCCGGGAAGCGGCCCGTGGACGGCTTCAGCCCCGCCACCCCGCAGAACTGGGCCGGGACGCGTACCGATCCGCCCGAGTCGTTGCCGAGCCCGAGCGCCGCCATGCCCGTGGCGACGGCCACCGCATCGCCCCCGCTGGTGCCGCCCGGGGTCCGGCTGCGGTCCCACGGGTTGACCGTGTCGCCGAACAGCTCGCTGCGCGTGTGCATCCCGGCCAGGACCAGAGTCGGCATGTTCGAGTGCCCGATCGGAATGGCCCCTGCCGCGCGCAGCCGGGCCACCGGGAGCGCGTCGGCCGGGGCCACCAGATCACGGAAGCGCGGGGTGCCGAAGGTGGTCGGGACGCCCTCGACGGCGGTGGTCTCCTTCACCGTGAACGGCACGCCCGCGAGCGGCCCCAGTGCCGCGCCCGCCGCCCGCAGCCGATCGGTGTGTGCCGCGGCCGCGCGGGCGCGCCCCGCGAGGAGCTGAGTGACAGCGTTCACCTGCGGGTTGACCTCGGCGATGCGCTCCAGGTGGCTGTCGATCAGCTCCAGTGCCGAGACGTCCGCGCGGCGCACGGCCCCCGCCTGCGCGGCGGCCGTCATCTTCCACAAGGGATCCAGCATGGTGTGAACCCTCTCCCCTCCATGTTCCGATGCACTTGCATCGGAACATTAACCCGGGAGCCGATGCGGCCGCATCGAATAAGCTCGGCGGTGCATGACAGGCGCGCGGCGCACCAGGCTGCGCAGCGGGCGGGAGGAGACCGGGCATGCCCAGGCAGGTCGATCACGAGGGCCGACGCCGCCTCATCGCCGAGGCCGTCTGCCGCCTCGCCGACGAGAGCGGGCTCGAAGGCGTGACCCTGCGCGACGTCGCCGCCCGCGCCCAGGTGTCGATGGGCGCCGTGCAACGGTGCTTCCGCACCAAGGACGAGATGCTCGTCTTCGCCCTCGGGTACGTCGGCGAGCGCATCGGCGAGCGGGTGCGCGCCCGGCTCGTCAGGAGTCCGGCCCAGTCGGCCGGCACCGCCCTCGGGCACGCGGCCACCGAGATCTCGCTGCTGCGCGAGGAGCACCGGGCCGAGGCGAGGGTCTGGCTGGCCTTCGTCGCGCAAGCGGCGGTCAGCGCACCGCTCGCCGGGATGCTCAAGGCGAACTACGCTGCCCTGCAGGAGTCGTTCACGCAGCTCATGGCGGAGGCGGCGGACGATGCCGGCCGCAGCGGGGCCCTCGATCCGCAACGCGAGGCCCGTGCCCTCCTCGCCCTCGCGGACGGCCTCACGACGCACGTCCTCATCGGCCACCTCACCCCGCACCAGGCGCAGGACGTCCTCCACGCACACCTGGACGGCCTCTGGACGCACTCCGGGTGACGGTCGTCGCGGATGCGGGAAGCCCTCCGGCGCGCCGTGCCCGCGGTGCACCCTCCGCGCTCTAATGTCGCCGCATGGCTGACATGTTCGATCACAATCCGCAGGTGTGGACCGCCGGCCGGCTCCGCGAGGTGCTGGCGGCGCTGCCCGACGAGACGCCGATCCACATCGGGGTCGCGGACGGCCCCGGGGACTTCGAGGGCTACGGGGAGTACGTCCTCGTGGACGCCGAGCCGGTCGAGGTGGACCTCGACGGAGAGGGCGACCATGACGGCGAGCCGGGCCCGCGGGTCCATTTCACGCTGTTCGCCGACGCCGCGGCCGGGGCCTACCACCTCGACCTGGACTGACCTTCCCGAGTGCGTTGCCCCGTCCGTCTCCCGTACGGGGCCTGTTCACGTCCGGTCGGCGGCCATGAGGAACTCCGCGACCAGGCTGTTCGTCTGCGCCGGCGCCGCGGTGGGCAGCGCGTAGTGGGTGAGGTGCGGGAGCGTCTCGATCCGGGCGTGCGGTACGGCCTTGCGGGCGCGGGCCGCCACCTTCCGCGGATCATGGGCGCCGCTGCGGCCGGCCAGGAGGACCAGCAGCGGGGCGCTCAGCGTCCTCGGGTCCGGGCGGCGGCCGACGACCAGCCGGCGGTGCGTGACATCCGTGGCCGCCAGGACGAAGAGCCGCTTCCAGTCCGGGTCGGTGTCCGTGCCTGCCGTCTCGCGGTCGAGGTAGCCGTGCACGCGGGCCGCTGTCGGGCGCACCAGCACGGGCAGTGAGCGCAGCAGGAAACCGGGGCGGTGGCCGGCGAAGCACTGCGTCGGGTCGAGGAGGACCAGCCGGTCGACCCGCTGCGCCGCGTGCAGGGCGTACGTCAGAGCGATCCAGGCGCCGTACGAGTGCCCCAGCAGGCTGACGCGCGGGATGCCGAGGCCGTCGAGGAGGGCGTCCAGCCAGGCCATCAGGTCGGCGGTGGTGCGCAGAGGGAGGCCCGCGCGGACGCTGCGGCCGGCGTCGCCGAGGATGTCGACGGCCAGCACCCGGTGGTGCGCACCGAGCGCTGCGGCGTTGGCGAACCAGACGGCGCCGGTGGAGCCGCCACCGTGCAGGAGGAGAAGCGGAGGGGCCTCGGCGGGCCCGTACGCGTGGACGCGGGTCGTGCCGTACGGGGTCGGGACGTCGATCTCGGCGGTGCCGGCCGGCCAGCGGGCGAGCAGCGCATCGTAGGCGGCGAAGAACTCTTGGGATGCGGACACGGAAGGCCCCCTGGACGTCGTCTCGTTGACCGATTATCTCGCTCGGCGAGATACTAGTCGAGTGAGTGATGACGACACCCCCGCCATGCGGCTGGTCCACCTCCTGCGCGCGGTCACGGTGGAATTCCATCTGCGCGGCTCCGAGTTCGCCGCGCGCAACGGCCTGCACCCGACCGACCTGCGCGCCTTGATCCGGCTGCTCGACGCCGACCGGGCGGGGGACACCGTCACCCCGGGGCGGCTCGGTGAGGCCTTGAATCTCAACTCGGCTGGCACCACTGCCCTGCTCGACCGGCTGGAACGGCCGGGCCTGGTGCGCCGCGTCCGCGACGAACGCGACCGGCGCCGGGTGCTGTTGGTGGTGGAGCAGAAGGCCGTCGAGCTCGGCTGGTCCTTCTTCGGCCCGCTCATCGGCGGCCTGGTCGATGCGGCCGGGGACTTCTCCCCGGATGAACTCGACGTCGTACAGCGCTATTTGACCGCGGCCCTGCACGCGGCGGCGCCCGCCGAACCGCCGACGGGCCCCGGACCCCGCCCGTAGGCGAGCAGCGCCTATGCGCGTTCGAGCAGGGCGATTCCGAGATCGCTGGCCGTGTAGTGGACCTCACGGCGGTAGCGGTGGCTCGTCACCAGGCCGGCGTCGCGCAGCACGGCAAGGTGCTGGGAGACCGCCCCCAGGCTCAGGCCCGTGTGGGCGGCGAGCTGTGTCGTCGTGCTCGGCGAGCTCGTGTGGCCGAGGAGCCGGGCCCGGCTGCGGCCCAGCAGGCGGCCGAGCCCATCGCCCGCGGCGGCGCGCCGCTCCCACAGGGTCCCGACGGCCCGCGCGGGGTAGACGGGGGCGGGTGGTGTCGCCCCGGATCCGGGCAGCAGCCGGCAGCGCGTCGCGAACGCCGTCGGCGCCAGGGTGATGCCGGAGCCGCCCAAATCGGCGGCCGACGCCACGCCGTTCGAGGCAGGCCTGCTCGTCATGTTCGAGTACCTGGGCTTCCTGCTCATCGGTCTCCCGGCCGGCGCCTGGGTGGACCGGGTCCGCAGCCGCCCCGTGATGATCGCCGCCGCGCTGTGCCGCGCGGGCCTGCTGGGGGCGGTCCCCGCGGCCTACTGGCTGGACGTGCTGACGCTGCCTCAGCTGTACGCCGTGGCTTTCGGCGTATCGGTGTGCGCGGTGTTCTTCGACGTGGCCCACCAGAGCCTGCTGCCCCGGCTGGTGCCCGACGGGCAGTTGGTGGAGGCCAACGTCAAGCTGGAGGCCACCCGCAACGTCGCCCAGGTCGGCGGGCCGGGCCTGGGAGGAGCCCTGGTGGGCGCGCTGACCGCGCCCGTGGCGCTCGCGGTCGACGCGCTCGGCTTCCTGGTCTCGGCCCTCCTCCTGGCGCGGATCCGCGGCACGGAGGCCGCGCCGGAGCCCGCCCCCGGGGCGCGGCTGCGGTCCGAGATCGCCGAGGGGCTGCGCTTCGTCTTCGGCAACGCGCTGCTGCGGGCCGTCACCCTCACCGCGGCGGTCTCCAACCTCTGCGGCACGATCTGCGCGTCCATGCTGGTGGTCCTCCTCAACCGCGAGCTCGGACTGTCTCCGTTCGTGTGCGGCATCGTGTTCACCGCGGAGGCCGTGGGGGGCCTGCTCGGCAGCCTGCTCACGACGCGGATCGCCGCGAGGATCGGGCAGGGGCAGGCCATGCGCGCATCGGTGATCGCCGGGTCGGTGCTGTGGCTGCTGGCGCTGCCGATGTACCAGGCCGATGGGCGGTTCACCGTGGCGGTCGTCCTCCAGGGCCTGGGGTGGCTGGTTTTCACGACGTTCAAGATCAACTCGGTTGCGTTCCGGCAGCGGATCTGCCCGAAGCCGTTGCTGGGCCGGATGACGGCCTCGGTCCGGTTCGTGATCTGGGGCGCGATGCCGGTCGGCGCGCTCATCGGCAGCGCCCTGGGCCAGGGCCTCGGTGTCCGGCAGGCGATGTGGGTCGGGGCCGCGGGTGAACTCCTCGCGGTGGTCCCGCTCTTGTGCTCGCCGCTGCGGACGATGCGCGAACTGCCCGCCGAGCCCGCTGAGCCCGCCGAGTCGAGCGCATGAGGCGGCGGTCGCCCCGGCCGGAAACGCCCGGCCCGGTGCGGGCCCGGTGTGAGACCCGTGCCGTGGAGACGATCACCACGGACATGGCGCACCGCCTGGCCGGGGTGCCGGGTGTGGTCGGAGTGCTGCCCGGGGGCAGCCGGGCCCGCGGAGAGCACCGGCCCGAATCGGACGGGGACCTCGGCGTCTGCCACCGGGGCGATCTCGACCTTGTTCGCCGCGGACCGCCGCTGGTGCCTGAACGAGAAGGGCGCGCCGGCTGTCGCCGAGATGCTGCCGGGCGCGCCCTCGGGCTTCGGGCGGCGCGTCCGCGACCTGCTCGGGGCGCCCGGCGCCACGGCCGAGGCGCTGACGGCCACGGTGGCCGGGGCACGGGCCCTGGCCGCCCGCGCCGCGCTGTGAGCCGGGCGCTGCACCGTCCGGCCGCCGCACGCCGCCGCACCGTCCGCCTGCCGCCGCACCGTCCGCCCGCAGCGGGTCGCGGAGCTGCGGAAATCCGATTGCCGGGCTCCGTGGCGGCTGACAGGGTCTGGGCTCATGCCTACCTTCACCGCCCCTGACGGAACCGAACTCGCCCACCACGTCCTCGGGGACGGGCCCCCTCTGGTCTGCCTCCCCGGAGGGCCGATGCGGGACTCCGCCTACCTCGGCGAGCTCGGCGGGCTCCGTGCGCACCGGCGGCTGATCATGCTGGATCTCCGGGGCACCGGCCGGTCACGGACGCCCGCCGACACCACGTCCTACCGCTGTGACCGGCAGGTCGAGGACGTCGAGGCCCTGCGCGAGCACCTCGGCCTCGACCGGATGGACCTGCTCGCCCACTCGGCCGGCGCGAATCTGGCCGCCCTGTACGCCGCCCGCCATCCCGAGCGCGTCGGCAAGCTCGTCCTGCTCACGCCGAGCGTCATGGCCGTCGGCATCACGATCGCGGGAGAGACCCGCCTGGAGACCGCGCGGCTGCGCCGGGACGAGCCCTGGTACCCGCAGGCGTACGCGGCCCTGGAGGCCGTCGTCGCCGGCCGGGCGGGCGCGGACGCCCGGGAGGCGATCGCACCGTTCTTCCACGGCCGCTGGGACGACGCGGCCCGCGCCTTCGAGGCCGCCGACGAGGTGCAGAAGAACGGCGAGGCCACGGCCGCCTACGCCGGCGAAGGCGCCTTCGACCCGGCCGCGACCCGCGCGGCACTCGCCCGGTTCGAGGCTCCCGTGCTCGTGCTCGCGGGCGAGTTCGACGTGTCGGCACCGCAGACCGCCCTGGCCGAGTACGCCGGGCTGTTCCCGCACGCCCGGCTGGCCGTCCAGCCCGGGGCCGGCCACTCTCCGTGGCTCGACGACCCCGAGCGGTTCCTGGCGGTCACCACGGCGTTCCTGGGCTGAGGGCCGCGCCGGGGGAGGGGGCCTCGAACGGCCGCCGGGAAGCCGTGCCGAAGGCGGCGTAGCCTGGTCTGACCGCCGTATCCGCCTGTGACCAGGGAGGCGGGCATGACCGATCCGTACGGCTTCCTCAGGACCCCCCGCAGTCCCGTCCCCTCGCGGCCCGCGGACGAGCGGCTCGGCGACTGGCGGGAGGTGCACGCCGGGCAGACTCTGCTGCCGCTGGTGTCCGAGCAGGCGAACCGCTGCATGGACTGCGGCGTCCCGTTCTGCCACGGCGGGTGCCCGCTGGGCAACCTCATCCCCGAGTGGAACGCGTACGCCGCGCACGGCGACTGGTGCAGCGCGTCCGAGCGGCTGCACGCCACCAACAACTTCCCCGAGTTCACCGGCCGGCTCTGCCCTGCCCCGTGCGAGGACGCCTGCGTACTGGCGATCAACGCCGACCCGGTGACCATCAAGAACGTCGAGCAGACCATCGCCGACCAGGCCTGGGAGCTCGGGTACACCCCGCCGGTGCCGCCGGGCCGGCTCAGCGGGCAGTCCGTCGCCGTCATCGGCTCCGGTCCGGCAGGGCTCGCCGCGGCCCAGCAGCTGACCCGGGCCGGGCACACCGTCGTCGTCTACGAGCGGGCCGACCGCATCGGCGGTCTGCTCCGCTACGGCATCCCCGCGTTCAAGATGGAGAAGACGCACCTGGACCGGCGGATCGCCCAGATGCGGGCCGAAGGCACGGTCTTCCGCACGGACGCAGACATCGGCGGCCGCGTGGACGCGGCCGGACTCCGCCGGCGCCATGACGCGGTCGTCGTCGCCGTCGGAGCCGCGGAGCGCCGCGAACTGGCCGCGCCGGGCCGCGGACTGCGTGGCATCCACCAGGCCATGGACTATCTGATCTGCGCCAACCGGGTCGGCGAGGGCGACCGTTCGGAGCCCGGGATCACGGCCGAGGGCCGACACGTGGTGATCGTCGGCGGCGGGGACACCGGCTCCGACTGCCTGGGCACCGCCCTGCGGCAGGGAGCGCTGTCGGTGCTCCAGCTCGACATCCGCCCCGAGCCGGGCGCCGACCGGCCCGACGCGGAGCCCTGGCCGCTGGTGCACCCGCAGGTGTACCGGATCTCCCACGCCCACGAGGAGGCACGCGGACGGCACGGCACCGATCCTCGGCTCTTCTCCAGCGCGACCGTGCACTTCGAAGGCGGTGCGGACGGCCGGGTACGGGCCCTGCACCTGACCGCGGTGGAGCCCGCGGCGAGGCGGCCGATGCCGGGTACCGAGCGGGTGATCGAGACCGGGCTGGTCCTGCTCGCGCTCGGGTTCTCCGGCCCCGAGCGGGAGAGCGGGCTCGGCGAACAGCTGGGGCTCACCCGGGATGGCCGGGGCAACTTCGCACGGGACGCGGACTTCGCGGCCATCGGCGAGCCACCGCCGTCGGGCGGCCCGCCGTCGGGCGGGGCGGCACCGCGCGTCAAGGTGCCGCCGTGGGCCGAGGCGCCGACGGCGGGCGCGCCCCCGGCGTGGGGCAGGCCGCCGGAACGGCCCTCCCTCCGCAGGCCCGACGGGGTCTTCGTGGCGGGCGACGCGGGGCGCGGCCAGTCGCTTGTGGTGTGGGCCATCGCGGAGGGCAGGGCGGCGGCCGCCGCCGTGGACCGCTACCTCACCGGTTCGACGGCCCTGCCCGCCCCCGTCGGCGCCCACGACCGGCCGCTGTCCGCATGACCGGCCCCTCCCGGAACCGGACCCGGCGCCGCCGTTTCGCCGGACGCGGCTCCGGCCGGGCCCGCGGGGCTGCACAATCGTGGTGTGACTGCTGAAGATCGTTTCCTGTGGCTGGAAGACGTCGAGGGCGAAGCCGCCCTGGCCTGGGTGGGGGAGCGGAACGCGGAGACCGCCGAGGCCCTCACCGGCGACCCGCGTTTCGAGGCGCTGCGCGATGAGCTGCGCGAGGTCCTCGACGACGCCGACCGCATTCCGTACACGGTGCGCCGCGCGGCGCACCTCTACAACTTCTGGCGGGACGCGGACCGGCCGAAGGGCGTGTGGCGGCGCACGACGCTGGAGCAGTACCGCAAGGACGACCCCGCCTGGGAGGTGCTCCTCGACATCGACGCCCTCGCGGCGCAGGAGGGCGAGGAGTGGGTGTGGGCCGGCGCCCGGGTGCGGTACCCGGACTACGGGCGGGCGCTGGTCCAGCTGTCCCGGGACGGCTCCGACGCCGTGGTGGTCCGCGAGTTCGACCTCGGGGACCGGGCCTTCGTCGAGGGCGGCTTCGAGGTCCCGGAAGCGAAGACCCGGATCGGCTGGATCGACGAGGACACCGTCTTCCTCGGCACCGACTCCGGACCGGGATCGCTGACCGCCTCCGGCTATCCCCGCACGGTCCGCCGCTGGCGCCGGGGCACCGATCCGGCCGACGCCGAGGTCGTCTTCGAGGCCGAGGCCGGCGACGTGTCCGCCACCGGCTGGCGCGACGCGACCCCCGGCCACGAGCGCGACTTCGTTTCCCGCGCCACCGACTTCTTCCACAACGAGCTCCACCTGCTCGCCGACGGCGACCGGCTCGTCAAGGTCGACGTGCCGGACGACGCCGGCAAGTACGCGTACCGGCAGTGGCTGATCGTCACCCCGAAGACACCGTGGCTCGGACATGAGGCCGGCTCGCTCCTCGCCTTCGACTTCGACGCGTTCCTCGCCGGGGACCGCACCGCGCACGTGCTGTTCGCGCCGGATGGGCGCACGGCGCTGGCCGGGCACAGCTGGACCCGCCACCACCTGATCCTGGAGACGCTGGCCGACGTCGCCACCCGCATCGAGGTCCTCACCCCGGGCCCGGACGGCTGGAGCCGCCGGCCGCTGGCGGACGTGCCGGCGCTGTCCTCGGCTATGGTCACCGACACCGACCCGGACGTCAGCGACGAGTACTTCCTCGACATCGACGGCTTCCTCCAGCCTTCCACCCTCGCCCACGGGCACATCGGCGCCGGCTCCGAGCCGCTCAAGCAGGCCCCCGCCCGCTTCGACGCCCGCGGGCTGTCGGTGCGGCAGTTCTTCGCGACCTCCGCCGACGGCACGCAGGTCCCGTACTTCGTCGTCGGCCCCGCCGGCCAGGACCGGCCGGGCCCCGCGCTGCTCTACGGGTACGGCGGCTTCCGGGACCAGCAGACCCCGGGCTACAACGCGCTGACCGGCCGGGCGTGGCTGGCCCGCGGTGGCACGTACGCGGTCGCCAACATCCGCGGCGGCGCCGAATACGGTCCCGCCTGGCACCAGGCCGCCCTCGGCGCGAACCGGGTGCGGGCCTTCGAGGACTTCGCCGCCGTCGCCGCCGACCTCACCGCCCGGGGCATCACCACCCCCGGCCGGCTCGGCATCACCGGCGCCAGCAACGGCGGCCTGCTCATGGGCGCCATGCTCGTCGGCCACCCGGAGCTCTTCGGCGCGGTCGTCGCCAAGGTGCCCCTCCTGGACATGCTCCGCTACCACCGCCTGCTCGCCGGGGCTTCCTGGGTCGCCGAGTACGGGGACCCCGACAGCGAAGCCGACCGGCCCCACCTCGAAGCCCTCTCCCCGTACCACAACCTCTCCGCGGACCGGCCGTACCCGCCCCTGCTCCTGA
Organism: Streptomyces sp. NPDC097981; assembly: GCF_040302565.1. Lineage (NCBI taxonomy): Bacteria > Bacillati > Actinomycetota > Actinomycetes > Kitasatosporales > Streptomycetaceae > Streptomyces > Streptomyces sp. NPDC097981. The sequence goes on along the minus strand of NZ_JBEORW010000036.1, from coordinate 66,031 downwards.
TGACCTCCACCCGCGACGACCGCGTCCACCCCGGCCACGCCCGCAAGACGGCCGCCCGGCTGCGGGAACTGGGCCACCGGGTGCTCTTCCACGAGAACACCGGCGGCGGCCACGGCGGAGCCAGCGACAACGAACAGGCCGCCGCCAACCACGCGCTCGCGTACACCTTCCTGTGGCAGCACCTGGGGGCGGGCACGGCGTGACGCGGAACAGGAGGTGACGGGGCACGGGAAACAAATGCGCACCTGACGGACTCGCCGCTCGCGGTCGGCGCGACGGGCGCGGTCGAACTCGTTCCGCTCGTGGTCTTCGGCCTGTACGGCGGGGCCCTCGCCGACGCCCTCGACCGGCGGTGGCTGATCCTGCTGAGCGAGGCCGGGCTCGGGGTGCTGGCACTCGTACTGCTCGTGAACTTTGCACCCGGCTGCCCCCGGCGCCGCCGTCGCCCGACGCGGAACGGCCCTCGCTGCGCGGGATCGCCGAGGCGCCCGGCATGGACGCGGCATTCGTCGGCCGCGTACTTTGGCCGCTTGCCGATCGGGGAGGCGGATGAGCGTGCAGGGTGAGGTCGACATGGCCCGCAGTCGGGTGTTCGGTGAGGTGGCTGAGCTCTACGATGCCGCTCGCCCGGGATATTCGGACGCTCTGGTTGCGGAGGTGCTGGCGTACGCGGCCTTGGGCGACCGTGCGGCGGTGGAGGTCGGAGCGGGCACAGGCAAGGCCACGATGCCGTTCGCAGCCACGGGCACGCCGCTGGTGTGCATCGAGCCCGATCCGCGCATGGCAGAGGTGCTGCGCCGCAACACCGTGAACCATCCCGGGGTGCGGGTTCATGCCGGCGCTTTCGAGGACTGGCAGCCGGACGGCCGCGGCTACGGGCTGGTCTTCGCCGCCACGTCCTGGCATTGGACGGATCCGGAGCGGCGTTGGGATCTGGTGCACGCCGCCCTTGCCCCGGGCGGCGCGGTGGCGTTGTTCTGGAACCCGCAGGGCGTCCGTGACGGGGAGTTGCATGCTGCCCTGGCCGGGGTCGACCGCCGCCACGGGATGGCCGGTGCACCGCACGGCGAGCCAGCGTCCTCCTACGGCGAGGTACCCGGGGACTGGGCCGGTCAGCCCGGCTGGCCCGAGGACGAGTGCCGCCGCGACGGGCGCTTCACGGATCTGCGCGCCGTCCGGTACCGGCAGGATCAGCACTACGACACCGACCACTACGTGGGATACCTGGCCTCGCTCTCGCGCTATCGCGTCCTGTCCTCCGACCGGCGCGAGCAGATTCTCGCCGAGACCGCTCAGGTCCTGAACGACCACGGCGGCGGCATCGACATGGCCCTGTTCAGCGACCTCTTCCTCGCCCGGGTGCGGTGAGCGGCCGGCCCCGTTCCTCGCAGGTTGGGCTGGGTGGGGCCAAGAACCTCGGTCGCGAGGGCCGTGCGGGCCTGTCGCTCGACCAGGCAGAAGATCAGCAACCGCCTCGGTGCTGACACTGAGCTGCCGGGCCACCGAACTGGCCGCCCGCGGCAGCAAGCCGTCCGGCTCGACCTCGGCGCAGGCCGGCACGATCCGCGCTCTCAACGCCAGAGCCTGCAGCGTCGATTGAGCCCGTACCCACCCACCGAGCACCTGCCGCTCATCCTCCGGCAACGCCAGTTCAGCCGCACCGCCCACGCCCCGCTCACCCGCCGTCTGTGGGCCACGGCGGTGGTCTTCCCGGCCGTTCGGGGGACGCATGGGCTGTCACCGGCGGCTTCCTGCCGAGTAAGGGCATCATTCGTTCCGCGTATGAGGCGCTTACACCGCCCTTTTCCAAGGACGACAGCAGGGCAGGGACCGACGGTCCGGCCCTGTCACAGACGAGGAGTAGTCGCATGCTCATGCAGGCAGCCTGGGTTGCGCGGTGCCGGTGGGTTCCGGTGACGACGGTGGCGCTGATGGCGGGGTCGGTCGCTCTGACCGGGGCGGTCCCGGCTACGGCTGCGGCATTCCAGACCACGGTGAACTGCAACACCAATCCCCAGGCCCTGCAGCCCGCGATCGACGGCGCCGCCACAGGGGCAGCGCTCCGGGTGACCGGACCCTGCATCGGCCCTTTCACCATCAGCCGCAACCTGACCCTGTTCGGTGTGGGGCACGCAGTCCTTGACGGCAACCAGGGTGGCTCTACCGTGACGGTCACCAACAACGCCGATGTGCGGCTGGAAGGTCTGACGATCACCAACGGCCACGGAGCCAATGGCGGCGGCCTCCTCAACATCAACAGCAGCACAGTGACGCTGAAAGAATCAGCGGTGACCTATAACACCGCAGACAACACCGGCGGCGGTATCTTCAACGAAAACGGCAGCTCGCTGACACTTGACGACTCCACGGTGCGGTACAACAACGCAACAAGCACCGGCGGCATCGACAACCGCGGTACGGCGAGGCTGAAGGGCTCCACGGTGCGCAACAACACCAGCGCGACGGACAGTGGCGGCATCTACAGCGGCGGCTCGCTGACGCTGGACCACTCCACTGTCAGCTACAACACCGCCGGCTCCCCTGGCGGGGGTGGCATCTTCAACGACGGTACGCTGACGCTGGACCACGCCACCGTGAACCGCAACACGGCTCCCTTCGGCGGCGGTATCTACAACCGTAACGTGGCGAATCTGATCCGTTCCGGGGTGAACGACAACACCGCGACCGGCGGCCCTGGCAGTGGCGGCGGCATCTTCAACGACGGCGGCACGGTGTCGCTGAACCAATCCAAGGTGCGCAGCAACACGCCGGACAACTGTGCCCCCGAGAACACCATCGGCGGCTGCACGGGCTGACCTCCCCACATCCCGCCGACGGTTCGGCTGGAACGCCGGAGCTCACCAGCGGCGGTACTTGGCCCGACCCAGCCCAACCTGCGAAGAACGGGGCTAGCCTGCCGAGCCCGTCGGCCCGGCCCCGGCCGGCGGGTTCGGGTCCGGTCGGGCCGCGGCGCCGTCGGCGGGTTCCGGACGGGGCGTCGGGGGCACGGCGTACTGGCTCTCGACGAGGTGCTCGTAGATCTCGAAGTCGACGGCCTGCCAGTGCCCCATGTCGCCGTGGACGGCCCGGAACTGGGCCGGAGTCGGACTGGTCACAGCTCTCACCTCTCCCTGCTCGCCCCCGGCCGAGGCGGACCCGGTGTCGATCACCTTCGCCTCTTCGACGCTAGAGCACTTCCGAACCCCCTGCACTCCCGGGTGCCCTCGACCGAGATCAGTGCGGACTCGGCGTCGAAGCCCGCACGGCGTTCCCAGCCCTCGACGCGGCCGCGCAGGGTGTCGTACGGCAGCCAGTCCGGGCCCTGCGCCAGCATGTCGGCGGTGGGCTCGTGCCATTTGACGCCGCTCGACTCGTCCTCGCCGTAGAGCACGAAGCGACCCTGGCCCATCCGGGCCAGGGTCCACCACGTGCAGCCGGCGTCGCCCGTCGGAACACCCGGGTTCGGCCGTCGCCGCCACACCTTCAGGTATGCGCGCGGGCTCCTCAGTGTGTCCGCGGAGTGTGGGTGCACAGGGCCCAGATGACGAACACGCCGATGCCGATGGCGACGATCGACCAGAACGGGGTGTACGGCAGCCACATGAAGTGCGCGATCACGTACAGGCAGGTGATCACGATACCGGCGATCCGGCCGGCCTCCAGGTCCTTGAGGATCAACGCGCCGGTTCCGACCACGATGATGCCGATGATGAGGTTGATCCAGCCCCAGGTCGTGAGGTCGAACTTGAAGGTGTAGTCGCCGATGCGCTGGTACACCTCGTCCTTGGAGATGGCGACGATGCCTTCGATGATGGCGAAGGCACCGGCGACGATCATCAGGACGCCGGCGAACGTCGTGCCGCCCGAAGCCCAGGCGTTCTTGGTACTGCTCGGTGTGGTACTCGGCGTGCTGCTCATTGCGCCGCCTCTCTCTCGGGTGCGGGACCTGGTTCCGCATGCCACGTCGGTCCCGTAACCCATCCTGCGCACCAGTGGCGCAGGGCGCACGTCGGGGCGTATTCCCCCTGGTCGCAGAGCGTGAGCAGGCGCGGGACGCGGCCATGGGACAGCAGGGCGGCAGCCGGGATGCCGTGCGCGGCATACCGGCCAAAGCGCCGCCGCGAGGGCGTGCCCGAGGCGGGAGCCGGGCAGGACTCCGGCCATGTTGAGCCATCAGAGTGAGCTGCCCCGTCAGATCTCCGACGCGCACGTCGACGCCCTGGTCACGCTCGACCCGATCACCGGCACGTACCTCGGCACCTGCGCCGGCTCCGGCAGACTGCCGGACTTCTCGCCCGACGGGGCCCTCGCGGAGGCCGAGCTCGCGCGGGAGACCCTCGTACGGCTCGCCGTGGCCGACGGGGCCGGCGTAGGCGTGGACGTCGACGTGGAACGGCGGTGCGCGCGGCTGCTGCGGGAGCGGCTCGACGCGGAACTCGCCCAGCACGAGGCCGGCGAGCACCTGCGGGCGGTGAACAACATCTCCTCGCCCCTGCACCGGGTACGCAAGGTCTTCGCGGTGATGCCGACCCGTACTCCCGAGGACTGGGCGGCGATCGCGCAACGGCTGCGGGCCGTTCCCGCGTGCCTGAGCGGGTACCGCGCCTCCCTCGCCGAAGGACTGCGCCTCGGAACGGCGGCGGCGCCGCGCCAGGTCCGGGCCAACGTGGCCCAACTGGAGGAGTGGCTGGGCAACGGGCGCGGCGGGTTCGCCGGCCTGGCCGCCGGGGCGCCGGCGCAGCTGCGCAATGAGGTCGAGGCCGCGGCACGGACGGCGACGAGCGCCTTCGCGGAGCTGGGGGAGTGGTTCGGGCGCGAGTACGGCGCGCGGGCCGCCGGTGCGGGTGCCGGTGCCGGCACCGAGGACGCGGTCGGGCGTGAGCGCTACGGGCGCTTCGCCCGCTACTACACCGGCGCGGACCTCGACCTCGACGAGGCGTACGCGTACGGCTGGGAGGAGTTCCACCGGCTGTTGCCCGAGATGCGGGCCGAGGCGGCGCGCATCCTGCCGGGCGGGCAGGACCCCTGGGTCGTGCTGGCCTGGCTGGGCCGGCACGGCCGGAGCATCAGCGGCGTGGAGGAGACCAGGCTCTGGCTGCAGGCCCTGATGGACGAGGCCGTGGAGGCCCTGGACGGGCGGCACTTCGACATCGCCGATCCGGTCAGGCGCGTCGAATCGTGCATCGCGCCGCCCGGTGGCGCGGGGGCCCCGTACTACTCGCAGCCGTCACTGGACTTCACGCGTCCGGGCCGGACCTGGCTGCCCACGCTCGGCAGGACCCGCTTCCCCACCCACGGCCTCGTGTCGACCTGGTACCACGAGGGACTGCCCGGCCACCATCTCCAGCTGGCGCACTGGACGTTCGTCGCGGACGGGCTGTCCCGCTACCAGACGAAGGTCGGCAAGGTGAGCGCCACCACCGAGGGCTGGGCCCTGTACGCCGAACGCCTCATGGACGAACTGGGGTTCTTCACCGATCCCGGGCACCGGCTGGGCCATCTCGACGCCCAGATGATGCGTGCCGTCCGCGTGGTGATCGACATCGGCATGCACCTGCGGTTGCGCATCCCCGCGCACTCGCCGCTGCGACCCGGGGAGCGGTGGACGCCCTCATCGGCACGGGAGTTCCTCGGCCGCTACTCCAGCCGGCCCGCCGCCTGCCTGGACAGCGAGATCATCCGTTATCTGGGCAGGCCCGGCCAGGCCATCTCGTACAAACTCGGCGAGCGGGCCTGGCTGGAGGGCCGGGAGCGGGCCCGGGCCAAACAGGGCGCGGACTTCGACCTCAAGCGCTGGCACATGGCCGCGCTCTCGCTCGGCTCGGTCGGCCTCGGGGACCTGGGCGACGAACTCGGAGCGCTGTAGCCGGTATTTCCCGGCGTACGACGACGACGGCGACGGCGGCCCGCCGGTCCCGGCGGGGTGCGGTGGCTACGGGCGGGAGGCGGTGTGTTCGAGGATGGTGCGGACCTCCGAGGTGATCGCGGTCTCGTTGTTCTCGAACTCGGGGCCGGTCAGCAGGCCCGGGTCCGCCGGCAGGCCGGTGAGGACGGGGGTGTGCAGGTGGCCGCCGGGCAGCTGCGGGGCGAGTTCGCCGCGGAGCCGGTTGGAGCGGTAGGCCACCTCGTTGGACAGGTAGCCGCCCCCGCCGCCCGCGACCGCCCGCGAACCGGGCGTCGGGCCGTCGGCGCGGTCCACCGGCGCGGCGGCGCCCGCCGGGATCTCGGTGACGGCGGTGTTGAGGAGCACCGGGTACGGGCTCTGGACGGCGCCGGTGACCGCGTCGGCGGGGAGCGTGGTCCGGATGAACTCCGCGCCCGGGGCGAGGCCGGGTGCGGTCACCGGGTGCTCGCGGGTGCCGCCGGAGAGGGAGCCGGTGTTGTCGGGGTAGGGATCCGCCGAGCGGGAGCGGCCCGCCCAGGCCTCCAGCGTGAAGATGCCGGGATAGCCCTGGCTGACGGTGGTGATGACGTCCGCCGCGCCGGGGCCGCCGGCCAGGCGCGGGGCGAAGGCCCGTTCGACGATGCCGGCGTCGAAGTCGGCGTACCGCACGGGCAGGACGACGGCGCGGATCTCGGCACGGCTCCCGTCGGCGAGGGTGATGCGGCGGCCGTTGAGCCGGAGGGCGGCGGAACCGGAGGGGTTCGCGCGGCGCAGCTCGGTGTCGAGCCCGAAGGGGTCGAAGCCGCTGATGAAGACGCGCCGTACGCCCGGCGCCGGCCGGAAGGCGTTGTCGGTGAGGCCGCGGGAGGCGTCCTCGAAGCGCGTGCGCAGCGCGGGACGGTCGACGGCGAACCCCGGTTCCCAGCGGGTGAGCGCGGTGGTCATGGCGAGCCGGGTCCAGTACAGCGGCCGGTCGTCGCCGGCCGGGAGGTCGCCGACAGGCCGCTGCCCCTGGGCGCGCCGTACGGCTGCCTGCCAGAGCGCCTCGCCCCAGCCGTCGAGCAGCCGCCCGGCCTCGGCGGAGCTCCGGACCGCGCACAGCGCGGCGGGGAAGCGCCGTACGAAGTCCCCGAAACCGGCGCGTTCGACGAGCGCCGCGGTCCGCGCATCCGAGAGCCGCGCCTGCTCGGCGTCGACGGGCGCGGAGGCCGCGGTGCGGCACGGGGAGGCGTCGTCCGCGTGCGCAGGGGCGGTGGCGGAAAGGGGGAGGACGGTGGCGAGAAGGGCCGCGATCGACGCGGCTCGCCGTAAGAGCATCATGCAATGTGACATTACATAGCGGAGGTCACCTCCACCAGACGTCCTTGTCCGGGCCCGGTGCGTTCCGGTCAGCCGGGTGCGGCGGTGTCCTGGCGCCGCCGGTGCAGCGCCCCGTCGAGGGCGGCGGACAGTTCGGGCACGGTGGGCCTGGCCGCCGGATCGGGGCGCAGGCAGCCGTCGATGGCAGCCGCCAGGGCGCGGGGCAGGCGCCGGCGGGCCGCGACGGGCGGGGCCGACTCTTCGAGCTGCGGGTACCAGCCTGCCCCCTGGCCGCAATCGCCGGTCCCGTCGGCCTGGCCCGCCGTGCTCCCGTCCACGGTCTCGCCGGGGTCGAACGGAACGTCCCCCGTGGCGAGTTCGTAGAGCGTGATGCCGATGCCCCACACGTCGGCCGCTGCCGACAGGACTCCCCCGCGGGCCTGTTCGGGGGACAGGTAGCCGAACGTGCCGACACCGGCGGGGGCGATGCCGGGTGCGCGGGCGATGCTGAGGTCGAGCACCTTCGCGTGACCGCAGTCCACCACCACGTTGGACGGCTTGAGGTCCAGGTGCAGCAGGCCCTGCCGGTGCAGGTAGTGCACGGCGGAGCACAGTTGCACGCCCAGGACGGCCACGTCCTCGGCGGCCGCCCGGCGCGGCAGGCGGCCGATGAGGTGGGACAGCGTCTCGCCCGTCAGCGTTTCGAGTACGACGAGCGGCTCGGGCAACTCGAACGTCTCGTACGCGCGGACCAGATGCGGATGGGTGAAGCCCTGCAGCCAGCGGCCCTCACGGACGAGCAGGTCGCCGAGCCGTGCCTCGGCGCGGCGGTCGGGGCGCAGGACCTTCACGACGCACCGGCAGTCCCGCTCCTCGCTCCAGGCGTCGTACAGGTCGAGCCAGCCGGTCCGGTCCAGGTGCGCCAGGACCTCGTACCCCGGCGCGGGGACCGTGCCGGGCGCGAGGGGCGGGGCCGTCGGCCGGGCGGTGGTGGCGGTGGCGGCCCGGCTCATGACAGCACCTCCAGGGGGAGGGCGGCCGTCGAGGAGCCGGGGTCGGAGCCGGGAACGCCGCCGTTCATCCGGTGCAGGCGGGCATAGACGCCGTCCCGTACGAGCAGTTCCTCGTGCGTGCCGCGCTCGACGACCCGGCCCCGGTCCAGCACCACGGTGGACGTCGCGTCGCGGACGGTGAGCAGGTTGTGGGAGATCACGACCGTCGTCCGTCCGGCCATGAGCCGGCGCAGCGGTTCCATGATCCGGCGGGCCGACTCGGGGTCCAGGCCGGTGGTCGGTTCGTCCAGGAGCAGTACGGGGGCGTCCCTGACCATCGCGCGCGCGATCGCCAGGCGCTGTGCCTGTCCGCCGGACAGTGTCCGGCCCCGCTGGCCCACCAGGGTGTCGTAGCCCTCGGGGAGCAGCCGGATGAACCCGTCGGCGTCGGCCGCGCGGGCCGCCGCGACGATGTCCGCGTCCGTCGCGCCGGGCCGGCCGTAGGCGATGTTCTCCCGTACCGTGCCGTGGAAGACGAGCGTCTCCTGGAGCACCACCGCGACGTTCTCCCGCAGTTCGGACAGCCGCAGCTCCCTCAGATCGGCGCCGTCGAGGAGGACCGCCCCGCGGTCCGGGTCGTAGAAGCGCAGTTGCAGCTTGCCGACCGTGGACTTCCCGGCGCCGCTCGCACCGACCAGCGCCAGCGTCGTACCGGGCGGCACCCGGAACGACACGTCGCGCAGCGCCCACCGCGACGTGCCCGGATAGCGGAAGGAGACGCCGCGGAACTCGACATTGCCCCGGGCGCGCCCGATCCTCCGGGCACGGGCGGCTTCGACCTCGGCGACCTGCGGGCGCTGGTCGAGCAGCTCGATGATCCGCTCGGCCGACGCGGACGCCGCGTAGAACGTGTTCGTGAGCTGGGACAGATCGCGGATCGGACTGTAGAGCTTGCCCAGCAGGGCGAGGAACACCAGCAGCCCGCCCAGCGTGAGCTGCCCCTGTGCCAGCTTCCACGTGCCCAGGCCCATGACGGCCAGTGCGCCCGTCAGCTCGATCACCTCGACGATCGGGCCGTAGACGGAGCGGATGCGGGCCGAGACCATCGCCGCGCGGAACCTGCCCATGCTCTCGCGTGCGAACCGGCCTTCCTCCGTCGCCTGCCGGTTGTACGCCTGCACCAGCGCGATGTTGCCCAGCGACTCCTCGGCTATCGCGCTGATGGAGCCGCTGCGCCGCCGCCGCTCCCGCGACGCGGCCTTGACCAGTCGGGAGAAGCGCCGGGCCGCGCCCCAGAAGAGCGGCACGATGACGAGCGCGAGGAGGGTCAGGTCCCAGCGCAGGTAGAAGAGGAGGCCGAGGAAGACGCCCAACCGGATCACGTGGTAAAGGCCGTTGGCCAAGCCCGAGAGGAGGAACGTCTCGATCGCGTCCACGTCGCCGGTGATCCGTGAGAGTACGTCTCCCAGCCGGCGCCGTTCGAAGAACCCGAGCGAGAGCCCCTGGACGTGCCGGTAGACGTCCGAGCGCAGGGCCAGCAGGAAGCGTTCGCCGACCCAGGTGGACATCACGTCGTCGGCGAACTCCAGGGCGCCCGAGCAGATGACGAGACCCAGGTAGGCCAGCGCGATCCACAGGAACGGGCGCAGATCGCGCGGAACGAGGACCTCGTCCACCACGATCTTGAAGAGCCAGATCTCGGCCGCGTCGATCAGCGGGCCGATCATGCTGAAGAGGAGGATCGGGACGAGCCAGCGCCGGCCGCCCCGGGTGTAGGGCCAGAAGCGCCGGAACGCCTCGCGCGGGGAGACGGGCGGCGCCGCCGCGACGACCGCGTCGGGGTCATCGGCCACCGACAGCAGTCGCCGCAGTGCATGCCGCGCGATACGCCTCATGGACACGGTCCTCGACGATCGCCGACCGGGCGGATCAGGAAGCGGGGGCCGCCCGGCCGTTCTCGGCGGTCACCAGTTGTGGCCGTGGTGGTGATGGCCCTGGTGGCCTTGGGTGTTGGTACGGCGGCGGTGACGGCGCCTTCTGTTGGTGCTGTCATGCTCCGACGTCATGTCCCTCTTTCCGTGACGGTGTTTCGCGGGGATGAGATGAGTGAAGATCGCCATGAGCTTTCCTCCCGGAGAGTCTTCTACAGGGGCATACGCACCAGAACGCTCGAGAGATTGCGGATTCCGGAAGATTCTCCCGATCGGCACCGCGGCGCGCACGACCGCACCGCGCCACGCACGACCGGCATCGCGCCGCGGACGGGGCCCACGACCGGGTGAATCTGCAGGGTTCAGGCCGTTCTGGTATGGGATGGCCCGGCACACCCGAATTCGATGGGAGACCCACATGAAGATCCGTACCCTGGCCGTTGCGGCCTGTCTGGTCGTCGGCGCGACGCTGGGCGGGATCGGCGCCGCTTCCGCCGACGCCACCGCCGACGGCTACGCCATCGGCTCGCCGGGCGTCCTGTCGGGCAACGTGGTCCAGGTCCCGATCGACATCCCGATCAACGTCTGCGGCAACGGCATCGGCCTCATCGGGATGCTGAACCCGGCCGCCGCCAACACCTGCATCAACACCTGACACACCCCGCCCGCGGTGTCACCGGACCCGTCCGGTGACACCGCCGGGTGGCGCTAGGGAACCCCGCGGATGCGGCGGACCAGCACCGATCCCGCCAGTGCCAGAGCGCCCGCGAGCGCGTACAGCGTGGTGTACCCGCCGAAGTGCGTGACCACCGGCGCGGCGATCACCGGAGCCAGGACCTGGGGCAGCGCGTTGGCGATGTTGATGACGCCGAGATCCCGGCCCCGGTCCTCAGCCGTCGGCAGCACATCCGTCAGCAGAGCGAAGTCCACCGACGTGTACACGCCGAAGCCGACCCCGAGGACCAGCGAGGCGACGATCGCCCCGGTCCACGTCTGCCACACGGCGAGCAGCAGGGTGGCCGCCGAGATGACCAGCCCCGCCCCGATGACGTTCGCGAGGAGGACCAGTCCGGCCGCCCCGCCGGCGACCCCGGCCGCCACCCAGGGGATCCGCCGGCCCACCGACGCCGTCGTACGGTCGGACAGGGCCCCGAAGACCGGGTTGGCCACCATCGAGACGGCTGCTCCCACCCCCGTGACCAGCGCGAGGGTGGTCGCCTTGTGCTGCGGGGCGAGCTGCTCCGCCTGGCGGGCCAGGAGCAGCTGGAGCGGGCCGAACCAGCCGACCCAGACCCCGAGACTGGCGAGGGACAGGGCACCCACCCACCGCCCGTCGACCGGGCCGGCGGTCTTCGCGTCCGACTGCCCGACGGTCATCTGCCGCTCTTGATCACGTCGCTGTCGTCCCACCCCGGGCAGATCGAGGTCGCAGGTCCGCTTCGCTCGGATGAGGCCTTCCACTCCCGGTGCTGACGGCGCATGAAATCGGCGATGCACCCTGGGGCGGCCGTGGCTAGGGTGTTCGAATGACATCACATCTCAGTCCCGGTGCCTCGGGAGCCCTTCGCCGCTTTGCCGGATGGGTTGCCCGCAGTTCGGTGGGCTACCCGATGCTGGAAGGGATCGACTACTGGGAGGAACTGCGCGAGTCGCCTTCCCAGATGGAGATCTGCTTCGCCATCTTCGCCAACGTCCTCGAACTGGACGAGCAGGGAGAGCCGGTCAACGAGAAGTACGCCGAGCGCCGGGCCGCAACGTACCTGTACTCCTATTGCACCGGGAAGCTGCCCCCGGGCCAGCCGGCCATCGAGCCGTGGGAATGCGAGCTCAATTGACCCACGCGCACTGGCGCTCCGGGGTTTGGAGGACATGGGTTCGGCACCGTTGATTCGCCCGGCGCCGGTTCCCGGCGTGCGGCTGCTCCCGGAGAGGCAGAGCCGCACTCCGTTCCTTCAGCCGGCACACGCCCTTCGGTCCGGTGCGACCGATGACCTCGGTGCGGGTTGCTCGGACGGCGGGAGGCCCGGTCACGGCGCGCCGGACGAGACCCAGATCCTGATGGTGCTACCGGGACCGATGCGGCTGAAGCTTCTCGGCTCCTGCCTGACGACCTCGCCGCTCGGCCAGACCTTGTCCGGAACGAGTTGCTCCTCAAGCTTGAAATGCCCGATCTCCGCGCAGGTGCGGGCGTTCGCCACGGTCATGTGCTCAAGTGACGGCACTTCTTGGGGTTGTCCATCGGTCGTACTGTCGCAGTCGGAGAGCTCGCCAACGGCCCTGGGGTCACCGCCGGTGGAGATCCAGACCTTGACGGTGCCGCCGACGGCGATGCTCTCCGTTCCCGGTTCCTGTCGTGCCACCTGGCCGGCCGGTATGCGCGAGTCCTGGACCTTCCCGGCCTCCTCCATCTTGAGGTGGGCGATGTCCGCGCAGATCCGGGCGGCGTCCGGGGTCCTGTCCTTGAGCCAGGGGGTGGAGACCTTGCCCTGGTTCTCCTCGACCTCGCAGTTGGCAAGGTCGCCCTGGGCCCTGGGATCACCGCCCGTCGACACCCAGACGGTGATGGTGCTGCCGCGCTTGACCGACTGACCCTGATCCGGTTCCTGCCGCGCGACGGTGTCCTTGTTGCGCTTGACCCCGGTGGTGGTCTTCTGGTCGATCTTCAGTCCGGCGATCTCCGCGCAGGTACGCGCCTCGGCGGGCGACATGCCCGTGAACGAGGGCGGGTAGAGCCCGCCGTTCCCGGTGGTGACCGGTTCGCATTCGATGTACGGCCCGGTTGCCCGCGGGTCCGGGTTGTGAGCGGAGCCGGGAAACGCGTGCCGCATGCCGAACACGCTCGCGGCCGCTATGAACCCGAGGACGGGAAACGAGGCCCGGGCGAGGATTCTGCGGTTGCGCACAGTCCGTCGGATGTACTCCTGCCTGGAGCGGATTGCTGCTGCGAAGGCGTCGTCGGCGTCACGGGTCGGCGCCCCGAAGGTCTCGGCTGCACCGTCACCGGCAGTGACGCTCTCCTCCGCGACAGTGGGGGCGGCGTACGGCGGATGCGCCCGGGTGGGCGATTCGCCTGCGGCGACCCGGCGGACGTCATCGGCCATGGCGCGGGCGCTCCGGTAGCGTCCGGCGGGCTCCTTGCTGAGGGCGCGGGCCACGACGGCATCGACGGCCGGGGGCAGCGCCGGGTTGATCGAGGACGGGACCGGCGGCGGCTGCTGGACGTGCTGGTAGAGCACGCTCATCGTCGAATCGCCGTCGAACGGCAGTGTGCCGGTGGCCAGTTCGAAGAGCATGCAGCCGACCGAGTAGAGGTCGGAGCGGGCGTCGGCGGGCTTGCCCAGCGCCTGCTCGGGCGAGAGGTACTGGGGTGTGCCGAGCACGGTGCCGGTCCGGGTCATCGCGGTGGCGTCCGACTGCAGCGCACGGGCGATGCCGAAGTCCATCACCTTGACCGTGCCGTCGCCCGTCGTCATCACGTTGGCGGGCTTGATGTCCCGGTGGATCATTCCCTGCCGGTGACTGCACTCCAGGGCGTCCAGCACGGCCGCGGTCACGGCCAGCGCGCGGTCCAGCGGGAACCTGCCACCGGCCGGGTCCGCGGCCCGGTCCCGGATGAGCTCGCGCACCGATCGGCCCTGTACGTACTCCATGACGATGTACGGCACGACGCCGTCGGGCCCGGTGTCCTCGCCACTGTCGTGCACGGCCACGATATTGACGTGGCTGAGCGCCGCGACCGCCCGGGCCTCACGGCGGAAGCGCTCGCGGAATGAGGGGTCGCGGGCCAGGTCCGCGTGCAGCGTCTTCACCGCGACGGTGCGTCCCAGCACTGTGTCCTGGGCGCGGTACACGGACGCCATGCCACCCTCGCCGAGAGGTTCCTGCAGGACGTAACGGCCCTGCCCGACCGCGCGGACCGGCCCCACCGCGTGCAAGTTCTCGGTCTCCTCGACGTCCATCCCCCTGCCTTCCCCAGCCGCCATCTCGGCGCGAGACCCCACCGTGTGAACGCGGACTTTGGTGACGAGCCCGCCGCCGGGTCGAACCGATCGCCCCCTGCCGACGTTCGCCCGAGTGTCCCATGGCCGGTCGCCCCGCACGTCATCGGGTTGAACAAGCACATGTTGGGAAGCCGCAGGCGTCCTGTTCGGCGGCACCGCATCAACCCGGACCGATCTCGACGAGCTCGATCGCCACTGCTGAGCCCAATTACCCCGCTTGGAACTTCCGGTGAGTTGCGATCAGGTCGCGGTACCACGCGTACGACGCCTTCGGAGTGCGCAGCTGCGTCTCGAAGTCGACGTGGACCAGCCCGAACCGCTGCCGGTAGCCCTCCGCCCACTCGAAGTTGTCGAGGATCGACCAGATGAAGTAGCCGCGGACGTCGACGCCCTGTTCCATCGCCCGGTGCAGGGCGTCCAGATGTCCTGAGTGGTAGGCGATCCGGCGCGTGTCGGCGATCCGCCCCGTCACGGGATCGGGCCCGTCACCGTACGAGCAGCCGTTCTCGGTGATGTACACCGGCGGCAGCCGGTCGCCGTAGCGCTCGTGCAGGGAGACGAGCAGTTCGCGCAGCCCGTCCGGGACCACCGGCCAGCCGAAGTCCGTGTGCTCGCACCCCTCGATCGGGCGGATGCCGAAGGGGAGGTCCGCCGGGATCTCGATCCCTCCGAACTCGCCCGCGGGGGATGCGGGTTGCGGGGCGCCGACGAGCATCGGGTTGTAGTAGTTGACGCCGTACCAGTCCAGCGGGGCCGAGATCGCCTTCAGGTCCTCGGCCACCGGTCCGGGCAGCAGCGAGGCCAGGCCCTCGTCCGGATAGGCGCCCGTCAGGAGGGGGTCGGCGAAGAGGCGGTTCGTGAGTACGTCGTACAGCTCGGCGGCGGCCCGGTCGGCCTCGGCGGCTCCGCCGCGGCCGTCCCCGGCGGTCCACACGGGGCTGTGCGAGACGGCGATGCCGATCCGGCGGGCGCCCGCGGCCCGCAGGGCCGCTGCGCCCAGGCCGTGGGCCAGCAGCTGGTGGTGGGCCGCGGGCAGGGCGTCGAAGACGAGACGCCGGCCGGGGGCGTGCTCGCCCAGGCCGTACCCCAGGAGGGTGACCTCGGCGGGCTCGTTGATGGTGATCCACATCGGGACGCGGTCGGCGAGCCGCTGCGCGACCACCGAGGCGTACGCCGCGAACCGCTCGGCGGTGTCGCGGCTGAGCCAGCCGCCCTTCTCCTCCAGGGCGAGCGGGGTGTCCCAGTGGAACAGGGTGGGCGCCGGGGCGATGCCGGCGGCGCACAGCTCGTCGACCAGGCGGTCGTAGAAGTCCAGCCCCTTGCGGTTGACCTGCCCCTGGCCCTCCGGCAGGACCCGCGACCAGGAAACAGAGAAGCGGTAGGCGCCGACGCCGAGTCCGGCCATCAGGGCCACGTCCTCGCGGTAGCGGCGGTAGTGGTCGGTGGCCACGGCCGCGTGAGAGCCGTCTCTGATGCGCCCCGGCTCCCCGGTGAAGGCGTCCCAGGAGGAGGGGCCGCGGCCGTCGGCGGTGGGCGAGCCCTCGATCTGGAACGCCGAGGCGGAGACGCCCCAGAGGAAGTCGGCGGGGAACGCGGGTACGGGCGCAGTCATACGGGCTCACTTCGGTCACGGGTGCGCGTACGGGTCGCCAACAGGGCTGTGCACCACCACTGTCGGATGCATCGCTGACGGCACACTTTTGGGCCCGGGAGCCTGCCCTGTCAATGGAAAGTGAACAATCCTCAACTTATCCGCGGGCTGCTGCGGCCCGTACCCTGGAGGCATGGCCAGGGCCAACGAACAGGTCGAGGCACTGCTCCGCGAGTACGCCGACCTGATCGCGATCAGCGGCGGCGACGCCTTCAAGGCGCGCGCGTACGAGAAGGCCGCCCGCGCCATAGGCGGCCACCCGGCCGACATCGCGCAGCTCGACGCCAAGGGCCTGCGGGAGATCCCGCACGTGGGCCGGTCCATCGCGGACAAGGTCGTGGAATACCTGAGGACCGGGCGCGTCCCGGACATCGAGGCGAGCAGGGCCGCCGTCCCGGCCGGGGTGCGGGAGCTGACGGCCGTCCCCGGGCTCGGGCCCCGCAAGGCCCTGGTCCTGTACGAGGAGCTGGGCATCTCGTCCGTCGCGCAGCTGCAGGACGCCATCAGGCAGGAGCGGCTGCGCGATCTGAAGGGCTTCGGCGAGCAGACCGAGCAGAACATCCTCCACGGCATCTCCGTACTCCGGAACGCCGACGGCCGCATCCTGCTGGGCGCCGCGACGGACATCGCCGAGCAGATCGTCGAGGAGATGGCCCGGATCCCGGGGTGCGTGCGGTGCGCGTACGCGGGGTCGCTGCGCAGGATGCGGGAGACCATCGGCGACATCGACATCCTGGTGGCGGCCGACCGGTCAGCGCCGTTCATGACGGCCCTCGCCGGGCTCCCGCAGGCGGCCGAGGTCATCGCGCACGGCGCGAAGAAGACCTCCATCCGCACCGGCACGGGCCTCCAGGTCGATCTGCGCGTCCTGCCGCCGGCCTCCTGGGGAGCGGGCCTCCAGTACTTCACCGGTTCGAAGGCGCACAACATCCGGACTCGCGGGCTGGCGGTGCGCCACGGGCTCAAACTCTCCGAGTACGGGCTCTTCGACGCGGAGAGCGGCGAGAACCTCGCCTCGGAGACGGAGGAGGAGATCTACGCCCGGCTCGGCCTGCCCTGGATCCCGCCGCCGCTGCGCGAGGACCGCGGGGAGGTCGCGGCCGGGCTGCGCGGTGAACTCCCCGCCCTCGTCGCGGAGGGCGACATCTGGGGCGACCTGCACACCCACACGGACCTCACCGACGGCCTCGCCCCACTGGAGGACATGGTGGCCGCCGCTGCCGCCCGCGGCTACGCGTACTACGCGGTCACCGACCACGCACCGGACCTCGCCATGCAGCGCATGACCCGGGAGAAGATCCTGGCGCAGCGCGAACAGGTACGGGCACTGGACGGCACGGTGCGCGGGATGCGGCTGCTGCACGGCACGGAACTCAACATCGGCCCGGACGGCGGCCTCGACTGGCCCGACGCCTTCCTCGCGGACTTCGACCTGTGCGTGGCCTCGGTCCACTCCCACTTCGGCCAGAGCAGGACCGCCATGACCCGGCGCCTCATCCGGGCCTGTGAGAACCCCAATGTCGCCGTCATCGGCCACCCCACCACCCGGCGGATCGGGCGCCGGCCCGGAGTGGACGCCGACTTCGACGCCGTGTTCGAGGCGTGTGCGCGCTCGGGCACCGCCCTGGAGATCAACGCGCATCCGGAGCGGCTCGACCTGGGCGACGAGGACATCCTGCGTGCGAAACGCCACGGCGTGAAGTTCGCGGTGAACTCGGACGCACACGCGACCACGCACCTGGCG
Organism: Streptomyces sp. NPDC097981; assembly: GCF_040302565.1. Classification (NCBI taxonomy): domain Bacteria; kingdom Bacillati; phylum Actinomycetota; class Actinomycetes; order Kitasatosporales; family Streptomycetaceae; genus Streptomyces; species Streptomyces sp. NPDC097981. Next base: position 48,529 of record NZ_JBEORW010000036.1, on the reverse strand, counting down.
TACCTGCGCTACGGGGTGGGCACGGCGCAGCGCGGCTGGCTGACGAAGGACGATGTCGTCAACACCTGGCCCTGGGCGCGCCTGCGCAGGTTCCTGCACGGGAAGCAGACCTGATCCCTGCACACACCGGAACCGGCCCGCCCCCGAGGATCGGGAACAGGCCGGATGCGGGTGTGGATCAGTTGTTCTGGCCTGCGTCCGAGTCCGCCTGGGCGGCCGCGCTCTCGGCGTCGTCGAGCTTCTGCTGCATGTCCTTGGCCTGGGCGTCGTCGCCGCTCACGGACTGCTTCCCCGTGGGCTGGGCGGATGCGCCGGGCGTGCAGCCCGTGAGCAGCAGCGCCGTGGCCGCGACCAGGGCGGCGAGACCTGCGGCGGCGCGGCGCGGCACGGTCACTTGGACCCCTGCGCGGAGCACCAGGTGCTGACGGCCTTCAGGTCGTCCTGCCGCTTCTGGAGGGTGGGCAGCAGGCTCTTGCGGAAGGTCAGGCGGTCGTTCAGGTAGGTGTGGATCTCGGTGTGGCCGGCGGTCTGCGCGTCCGCGACGCGCTGCTCCAGCCGCGCGACGGAGCCGGCGACGGTGACGTCGCCGTTGAGCCGGGTGATCGCGGCGCTGATCCGGGCCTCGGTCTTCGGCAGGCGCTTGCAGATCGCCTTGGCCCCGTCTCCCTTCGGTGCGGACTTGGCCGTCTTCGCGGGGGCGGGGGCGGGGCTTGCGGAGTCGGCCTGTGCCGGGGCGGCCGAGAGCAGAGCGCCGGCCAGTGCGACGGCGCCGATCGCGGCAGCGGCGGTCCTACGGTTCGGGAGCATGGTCGTGTCTCCTTCATGACGAGCAGTGCGAACGGTCGGCTCACGGTCGGCCGACAGGACAGGACGGTAAGGAGCCTCTTTGTGGAATCTTTGTGAGTCCGGCCCCGTGGCGGCCGGCCCCGCTCAGTCGCCCCGGGAGATCCAGTCGCGCCGCTTCGGCAGCCGAAGGGTCGGGGCGTCCGCCGCCGACAGGGGCAGGCGCACCTCGAAGCGGGTGCCCGCGGCGCCGGGCGGCGTCCCGATGGCGACCGTGCCCTGGTGCAGCGCGACCTGCTGGGCGACGAGCGTCAGCCCGAGCCCGGAGCCGGGGCTGCCCGGACGGTGGTGGAACCGCCGGAAGACCGCTTCCCGGTCACCGGGCGCGATGCCGGGCCCCGCGTCGTCCACGGTGAGCACCGCGTACCCGCCCTCGTCGTGCAGCCGTACCGCGATCCTGGACGGCTCGTCCGGCAGGTGGCCGTGCACCACCGCGTTGCCCAGCAGGTTGGCGAGCAGGATGGTCAGCCCGGCGTCCCACCCGAACACCCGCAGCTCTGCGGGGAGCTCCACGTCCAGCCGCGCCGTGGGATGGCGGCGGGCGGTCTCGCCGACCACCGTGTCCACCAGCTCGGAGAGGTCGAGCGCGGCGAAGGCGGACACCTCCACCAGATCACCCCGGGCGAGCATCCGCAGTGCCGTGAGCAGGTCCAGCAGGCGGGCGTGGTCGCCCTGCAGGTCCCGTACGATCTCAGCCCGTTCGGCGGGGGAGAGGTCGGGGTGGGCCGCGAGGACGTCCAGGTCGGTCCGCATGCTCATCAGCGGTGTGCGCAGCTCGTGCGAGGCGGCGGAGGAGAACGAGCGGGCGGTGTCCAGCGCCTGCGCCGTCCGGGCGGCCTGCTCCTCGTACCGGGACAGCAACTGGCTTATGGAGGTGGACAGTTCATCCACTTCGGCGATGTTCGACGGCGCGGTGGCGAAGGCGCCCGCGCCCGCCCGCGGGTCGAGTTCGGCGGCCCGACGGCTCAGCCTCCGTACGGAGGCGGTGGCGCGGCCGGCCAGCCCGTAGGCGAGCAGCCCGGAGACCGGCGCCGCCAGCAGGGCCACCAGCAGAACCCGGCGGCGCACGGCGACCACCTGCGGGTCGGCGGCAGAAGCCGGGGTGAACAGCCACAGCGTGCCCGGCGCCGGCCCGGTCACCGGGACGGTCAGCACCCGCCAGGCGTGGCCTTTGGCCCGGACGGTCACCGGCCCGTCCGGGGTCGTCTCGGGCAGCCGCACCGGTTCGGCGGGCTGCGGGCCGCCCTCCAGGACGACCGTTCCGTCCGCCGTCCGGACCCGGATGCCGGCGTCGAGGACGTCGCCGAGCACCTTGCGGTGCTGGTTCTGCTCGGCCTTGGGCCGCCCGTTGCGGTCGGCGGTGAGCATCGTCTTGACGTCCGGGAGGACGGCGGAGGCCCGGTCCTGGAGCCGGGTGTCCTGCTGCTGGTGCAGGTCGCGGCTGACCAGCCCGAGCACGAGCAGGCCCGCGGCGAGCACCAGCAGGGGCACCACCACGGTCACCGAGAGTGCGATGCGGGTGGCGAGCTTCACGATCCGCTCCGGATTTCGGGGACGCGCAGCACGAAGCCGACACCGCGCACGGTGTGGATCAGGCGCGGGCGCCCGCCCTCCTCCAGCTTCCGGCGCAGATAACTGACGAAGGTGTCGACGGCGTCGCTGCGGACCTCGAAGTCGTAGCCCCACACCCGGTCCAGCAGCTGGTCCCTCGTGAGGACGATCCCGGCGTTGCGCACCAGCTGGACCAGCAGCTCGAACTCGCGCCGGGTGAGGTGGAGTTCGCCGCCGTCGTGGTGCACCTGCCGGCGGGCCTCGTCGATCACGAGCGGGCCGGCCCGCAGGACGTCCGACGGCGCCCGGTCCGGCCGGCGCCGCAGCAGGGCGTGCAGGCGCAGCACGAGCTCCTCCAGGGCGAACGGTTTGACCAGGTAGTCGTCGGCCCCGGCCTGCAGCCCGGCGATCCGGTCCGTGACCTCGTCGAGGGCCGACAGCATCAGGACGGGAGTCTCGTCGCCCCCGGCGCGCAGGCTGCGGCAGACCTCCGTACCGGTCAGGCCAGGCATCGACACGTCCAGGACGAGGACGTCCGGGTCCTGCCCCCCGAGCAGGCCCAGCGCGGCCGGGCCGTCCTCGGCGAGCAGCACGGTGAAGCCGCTCAGCCGCAGCCCGCGCTCCAGCGAGCGGCGGATGGCGGCGTCGTCGTCCGCCACCAGTACCAGTCCGGTGGATGTACTGCCGGTCACAAGCCCTCCTCGCACGGCCTCGTCGCAGACCCGGGCGACCATCTCACGGCCGCCGGACCGCACGGAACCCGGGGGTCCGGCCGACTCTCCTCGCGGAGTGCCTCGGCGAGGTCCCGCCCGGTGTCCCGCAGGGCGCGCGGGACGCGGGGGCCGCGCTCGATGAGGCGGACCGTGCGCACGAGGGCGCCCAGAGCGCGGACGGAGCCGATGTCCGGGACGGACTCGACGAGGCCGGACAACAGCGCGTCCGTGTCGCGCCAGGCGCCGGCCCGGGCCAGTACGGACGCCAGCTCGGTGGAGAAGAGGGAGCGGTAGGCGGGCGCGTCGCCCGCCGCCGTCGCCCCGTGCAGGAGGGACGCCGCCCCGTCCAGGTCCCCCAGGTCGGCGAGGGCGAGCCCGTGGTGGCCGTCGAGTTCCGCCCGGTCGAACCACCAGGTCCAGGACGGATCGCGCTCCGAAGGCCCGTCCGCCAGGAGTTCCCGGGCCGTGGTCAGGGACCGCACCGCCCCCTGCCGTCGGCGCAGCTGGGCCTGGGCGCGCGCTTCCCGTACGTGGAAGACGGCGGCCACCCGCCCCGGCAGGTCCCTCCGGGCCAGGACGGACGAGGACATGCGCAGTGAGTCGGCGGGGCGCCCGAGGTGCGCGGCCTGCAGGCACAGCACGGAGAGGACGAGCAGTTCGACGGAGCGGGACTCCTCGGGCAGGGTGCGGGCCAGGGCCAGGGCGCGGCGGCTCAGCCGCCGTGACGTCCCGTGCTGCTCCGCGTCGAAGAGGATCCAGGCTGCGACCTCGAAGAGCTCCATGAGGGCGGACCGTTCGGCCGCGGACGCGGTCCGGAGCGGCCGGCCTGCGGATGCGGCGCATTCGACGGAGCAGACCGCCCGCAGCGCCGCCGGGGCGGCCCGGCGGGCCCCCGCCGTCCGGTCCGTTTCGAGGAGCTCGGCGGTCAGTGCGGCAACGTGTTCCATGGCCCAAGCCTGCGGCCTTTCAAGGTCGTTGACGAGGCCCTCCCGATGTCGCGAACCCTTCCTTGACAAGGTATGGGGGCGCCCGCACACTGGCGTTGCGTTCACCGCAATCCGTTTCGCTATACGCACCGAGGTGTCATGAAGATTCCCGTGTGCCGACTCGCCGATCTCCCGCGAGGCGAGGCCTTCCGGCTCGAATCCGATCCCCCGATCGCGGTGTTCCATACCGACCACGGCGAGGTGTACGCCATCGACGACACGTGCACCCACCAGGACGCCGCACTGTCCGACGGCTGGCTGGAGGGGTGCGAGGTCGAATGCCCGCTGCACGCCTCGAAGTTCGACCTGCGCACCGGTGGCGTCGACTCCCCGCCGGCCAAGCGCCCCGTCCGTACCCACCGGGTACTCGTGGAGGACGGCACGGTGTACGTCGTGCCGTCGGATGCGGCGGCGGAATCGGCGGCGGTACGGCCGGACCTTCCGCACCCGTCGCCCTGTGCGGAAGTCCGCCGGGTGGAAGGCCGCGCGTGAAGACCGTGGCCGTCGTCGGCACCTCGCTGGCCGGCCTGTCCGCCGCCCGCTCGCTGCGCGAGCAGGGGTACGACGGACGGCTCGTCCTCATCGGTGAGGAGACCCACCGCCCGTACGACAGGCCCCCGTTGTCGAAGGAGTTCCTTGCCGGCGAGATCGACGAGGACGCCCTCGCCCTCGAAGCGGAGGGTGAGGACCTCGCGGCCGTGTGGGAGCTCGGCGTGCGGGCCGTCGGGCTCGACACCGGATCACGGGCCGAGCACCATGTACGGCTCGCCGACGGCAGGTCGGTCCGGGCGCACGGCATCGTGATCGCCACCGGCGCCGCCGCCCGGACACTGCCCGGCAGCGATGGCCTCGACGGCGTCCACGTCCTGCGCACCCTGGACGACGCCCGCGCGCTGCGCGCGGATCTGGCCCGCGGCGGCCCCCTGGTGGTCGTCGGCGGCGGCTTCATCGGAGCGGAGGTCGCCTCCACCGCGCGGCGGCTCGGCCTCGACGTGACGGTCGTGGAGGCGGCGCCCACACCGCTGGCCGGCCCGCTCGGCAGGGAGATGGGCTCCCTCGTCTCCCGCCTGCACGCCGACCACGGCGTCCGCCTGCTGTGCGGGACGGGCGTACGGGCCCTCGCCGGCCCGCGGAGGGTGGAGGCCGTCATGCTTCGGGACGGCCGCCGCCTCGAAGCCGACACCGTGGTCGTCGGGGTGGGTGCACGCCCGTGCACCGACTGGCTGGCGGGGTCCGGACTGGACCTGGGCGACGGAGTCCGCTGCGACGCCGCCGGCCGTACGAGCATCCCCGGCATCGTCGCCGTCGGGGACTGCGCGGCCTGGTACGAGCCCGCGGCCGGGGCGCACCGCCGGGTCGAGCACTGGACCGGCGCACGGGAACGCCCGGCGGCGGCGGTCGCCGCCCTGCTGTCCGGCGGGCAGGGCGTACCGGAGCCGCCCCGGCCCCCGTACTTCTGGTCGGACCAGTACGGCACCCGGATCCAGTTCGCCGGGTACGCCGCGGAAGCCGACAGCGTCGCGGTCGAGGAGGGCGCGGCGGCGGACCGCAGCTTCCTCGCGGTCTACCGGAGTGCGGGCCGGCCGGTCGCGGTGCTCGGGCTGAACCAGCCGCGGCTGTTCACGCGATGGAGGCGCCGGCTGTCCACCGCCGGGGCCCGGACGGCCGGCTGACCCGCCGGCGTGCCTTGTACCGGGCCGGGGCCGGGGCCGGGGCCTCCTGCGCCCCGGTGCCCACCGACAGCCCGGCCCCGACGCCCCATACCACGACGTTCCGCGAGGAGTGCACGTGACAACGACCGGACTGCCGGAGAGCCTGATCGCCACCCTCCCCGGCGACTACTACACCGCCCCGGCCGTTTTCCGGCTGGAGCAGGAGCGCATCTTCGAGGCGATGTGGTTCTGCGTGGGGCGCGCGTCCGAGCTGGCCGCGCCGGGCGCCTTCCGGACCGTGGACGTCGGCCGCGAGAGCATCCTGGTGACGCGTTCGCGCGACCGTACGATCCGCGCCTTCTTCAACGTGTGCCGCCACCGCGGCGCGAAACTGTGCACGGAAGGGGCCGGCGAGGTCAGGCGGGCGTTCCGGTGCCCGTACCACGCCTGGACGTACGATCTCGACGGCAGGTTGATCGCCGCCCCCAACCTCACCAGGATGCCGGACGTCGGCCGCACCGAGTTCGGGCTCGCGCCCGTGCCCGTACGCGAGTGGCTCGGGTACGTCTGGGTCTGCCTCGCGGAGCACCCGCCGTCCTTCGAGGAGCAGGTCGTGGGCGCGGCCGTCGCGCGGCTCGGCGACGCGGAGTCCATCGAGCGGTACGGCATTGCGGACCTGGAGGTCGGGCGGCGGATCGTCTACGACGTCAAGGCGAACTGGAAGCTCATCGTCGAGAACTTCATGGAGTGCTACCACTGCGCCACGATCCACCCCGAACTCACCGAAGTGCTGCCGGAGTTCGCCGAAGGCTACGCCGCGCAGTACTACGTCGGACACGGCGCCGCCTTCGGCGAGGGGATCCAGGGGTTCACGGTCGACGGGTCCGAGGGCGTCGACCGCATCCCCACCGTCTCCCCGGAGCAGGACCGCAAGTACTACGCGATCACCGTGCGGCCGCAGGTCTTCGTCAACCTGGTGCCGGACCACGTGATCTTCCACCGGATGTACCCGGTCGCGGCCGACCGCACGATCGTCGAATGCGACTGGCTGTACGTCAAGGACGTCGTCGAGAGCGGCAAGGACCTCAGCCGCTCCGTCGAGCTCTTCGACCGGGTCAACCGGCAGGACTTCGACGCCTGCGAGCGCTGCCAGCCCGCCATGAGCTCCCGCATGTACGCCAAGGGCGGTGTGCTGGTGCCCAGCGAGCACCACATCGGGGCGTTCCACGACTGGGTCCGGGACCGCCTGGACACCGGGCAGCGGCAACCGCGGTAGGAGCGGCGCCGCCGCCGACGGCCGGCCCGGGTGACGGCTCAGCCCAGGTGGCCCATGCGGTGGCTGATCTCCTGCGCGCCCTGCATCAGCAGCGGGGCGAGCTCGCGCATGCGCTCCTCGGTGAAGCGGTAGCTCGGCCCGGATGCGCTGATCGCGGCGATGACCACGCCGTCGCGGTCGCGGATCGGGGCCGCCATGGCGTGCAGCCCGATCTCGTACTCCTCGAACGTCATGGCGTAGCCGCGGTCCAGGGCCTCGACGAGGTTCTTCTCCAGCTTCGTCCTGGCGGTCAGGGTGTTCGGCGTGTACCGCTTCAGGCCGGCCTCCGCCACCAGCTGCACGCGCTGCTTCGCCGGCAGATGGGCGAGGAGGACCTTGCCGCTGGAGGTGGCGTGCAGCGGTGTCAGCTGGCCGACCCAGTTGTGCGCCGTGACCGCGCCCGGTCCGCGCACCTGGCAGAGGTTGATCGCGTACTGCTCCTCCAGGATGGCGATGTTGACCGTCTCGCCGAGCTCCTCGGCCAGCCGCTCGCACACCGGGCGGCCCACCTGGGTGATGTCGATCCGCCCCGTGACCGCGCCGGCCAGCCGCACGATCCCGAAGCCGAGCCGGTACTTGCCCCGCTCGGCGGACTGTTCGACCAGACCACGCGCCTCCAGGGCGCCGAGCAGCCGGAACGCCGTCGACTTGTGGACGTCGATCTCCGCCGCCACCTCACTGACGCCGGCCTCGCCGCGCCGGGCCAGGATCTCCAGCACGCTGATCGCGCGGTCGACGGACTGCACCCCGCCCGCCGGGGCGCCTGCTGTTTCGGTGGCTGCCTCGTAGTTGCTCATGGCGAAACCATACTCGCCGTCACCAACGGGCAGCCCGGGCCCATCGCGGCCGAAAAGTTGCGCGGAACGCAACCTGGTGCGCATGGAGATACCCGTACTAGCATGCGCCGCATCTTGACGGCTGGGGGCAGCCCTCGGCCGGACACGACGGGGAGGGACGAGACTCCGATGGTGCCCCAGCAGTACGACTTCGTCATCGTCGGCGGCGGCTCGGCCGGCAGCGCCCTGGCGAACCGGCTCTCCGCGGACCCCGCCAACCGCGTCCTGGTCCTCGAAGCCGGCCGGCCCGACTACCCGTGGGACGTCTTCATCCACATGCCGGCCGCGCTGACCTTCCCCATCGGCAGCCGCTTCTACGACTGGAAGTACGAGTCGGAACCCGAGCCGCACATGAACGGGCGGCGCATCCACCACGCCCGCGGCAAGGTGCTGGGCGGGTCCAGCAGCATCAACGGAATGATCTTCCAGCGCGGCAACCCCCTCGACTACGAGCGCTGGGGCGCCGACCCCGGCATGGAGACCTGGGACTACGCGCACTGCCTCCCGTACTTCAAGCGCATGGAGAACTGCCTGGCCGCGGACCCGGATGACGAGTTCCGCGGCCACTCCGGACCCCTGGTCCTGGAACGCGGCCCGGCGTCCGGGCCGCTCTTCACCGCCTTCATGGAAGCGGTCCGACAGGCGGGCCTTCCGCTGACCGACGACGTCAACGGCCACCGGCAGGAGGGCTTCGCCGCCTTCGACCGAACCCTCCACCGCGGACGGCGGCTGTCGGCCGCCCGGGCCTACCTCCACCCGGCCATGAAACGGCCCAACCTCCACGTGCGCACCCGGGCCTTCGTGACCCGGATCCTCTTCGAGGGCAAGCGCGCCGTCGGCGTCGAGTACCGCCGCGGCCGCGGGGCGCCCCGGCAGGTGCGGGCCGGGGAGGTGATCCTGTCCGGCGGTGCGATCAACTCCCCGCAGCTGCTCCAGCTGTCCGGCGTCGGCAACGCCGACGAGCTGCGGGCCCTCGGCATCGAGGTCGTCCACGACCTGCCGGGCGTGGGGGAGAACCTCCAGGACCACCTGGAGGTGTACGTCCAGTACGCCTGCAAGCAGCCGGTCTCGATGCAGCCCTACCTGAAATGGCGCCACCGGCCCTGGATCGGCCTCCAGTGGCTCTTCCGCACGGGCCCCGGCGCCACCAACCATTTCGAGGCCGGCGGTTTCGCGCGGAGCAACGAGGACGTCGCCTACCCCAACCTGATGTTCCACTTCCTGCCCATCGCGGTCCGCTACGACGGATCCGCACCCGCCGGGGGCCACGGCTACCAGGTGCACGTCGGCCCCATGTACTCCGACGCCGTCGGCTCGGTGAAGATCAGGAGCAAGGACCCCCGCGTCCACCCGGCCCTGCGGTTCAACTACCTCTCCACCGATCAGGACCGCCGCGAGTGGGTCGAGGCGATCCGTACCGCGCGCACCATCCTCGGCCGGCCCGCCCTGGCCCCGTACAACGGCGGCGAGATCTCACCCGGACCGGACGTCGAGACCGACGAGCAGATCCTCGACTGGGTGGCCAGGGAGGGCGAGACCGCCCTGCACCCGTCCTGCACCTGCCGGATGGGCACCGGAGAGGGGGCCGTCACCGATCCGGCGAGCCTGCGCGTGCACGGCCTGGAGGGGCTGCGCGTCGTGGACGCCTCCGTGATGCCCTACGTGACGAACGGCAACATCTACGCACCCGTCATGATGGTGGCCGAGAAGGCCGCCGATCTCATCCTGGGCAACGAGCCGCTGCCGCCGTCCAAGGCCGAGTTCCACCGGCACCACCGCCTCGGCAGCGAGGCAGAGCAGGGGCAGAGCCCCGGCCACACCTGAGGAGGAGCGGCATGTCCGCCCGGCCCACGCCGAATTCCGAACGCCCCGTACAGGCCCCGGTCACCGGGGGAGGCCTGGCGGAGCTCCTGCGCAGGGTCCGCTACGAGGTCCTGCCGGCGACGGCGACCGAGGACAAGGTCCTCGCCCACGTCCCGGCGGACGTGCCCGTCACGGTCACCGCCTCCCCGGCCAAGGGACTCGGCCCGACCCTGGACCTCGCCACCCGCCTGGCCGGGCACGGCTACCGGGTCGTCCCGCACGTCCCGGCCCGGCAGATCGCCGATGCCGGTCACCTCGCGGAGATCGTTGACCGGCTGGTCGCGGCCGGCATCGAGGACGTCTTCGTACCGGCCGGCGACGCCGACCCGCCGGCCGGGCCGTTCGACGCGGCCCTGCCCGTACTGCGCCGGCTCGGCGAGCTGGGCAGCCCGTTCGCGCACGTCGGCATCACCGGCTACCCGGAGAGCCATCCCCTCATCGACGACGACGTCACCGTCCAGGCGATGTGGGACAAGCAGCGGCACGCCACGTACATCGTCAGCAACCTGTGCTTCGACCCGGCGACCCTGCGCCACTGGCTCGCGCGGGTGCGCCGCCGGCAGATCGTGCTGCCCGTGCACGTCGGCGTCGCCGGCCCCGTCGAGCGCGCGAAGCTGCTGTCCATGGCCACGAAGATCGGCGTGGGGGAGTCGGCCAGGTTCCTCACCCGGCACCCCTCGTGGTTCCTGCGCTTCGCCGCACCCGGCGGCTACGACCCGGAGCGGCTGCTGCGCCGCAGCGCCCCCGCGCTCGGCGCGCCCGAGGCCGCGGTGGCCGGGTTGCACCTGTTCACCTTCAACCAGATCGCCGAGACCGAGCGCTGGCGCCGCGCGATGCTGGAGCGCCTCGGCGGCTGAGCGGGCGCCGCGGGAGCGTCCGTACCCGGCCGCCGGGCCGCCCGTCCCCTTGACGTACCGCACCCCGTGGGCGATCGTGTCGTTCCATTCCGAGCAATACGATGCGCAATACGCAACGCACATACCGGTGTTACCCGCATGGAGGGCTCCGCGCGTGGCAGATCTGTACGTCGGTGGGAAGTGGCGCGACGCGGTGGCGGGCGGCCGTCGGGACATTCACTGCCCGGCCGACGCCGCGCTCGTTCGGACCGTGTCCGAAGGGACGCGGGACGACACCGAAGCCGCGATCGCCGCGGCGCGCAGCGCGTTCGACGAGGGGCCGTGGCCGCGCACCCCCGAACGGGAGCGCGGCGCGCTGCTGCTGCGCACCGCCGACGTGATGGAGCGCGAGGCGGCGGAGTTCGCCCGCGCCGAATCCCTCGACACCGGCAAGCGCCTGGTGGAGAGCGAGTACGACGTCGCCGACGTGGTGGCCTGCTTCCGGTACTTCGGCGGGATCGCGGGCACCGACGCGGGCCGGGTGGTCGACACCGGCCGCGAGGACGCCGTCAGCCGGGTCGTGTACGAGCCGGTCGGGGTGTGCGGGCTCATCACCCCGTGGAACTACCCCCTGCTCCAAGCCGCGTGGAAGGTCGCGCCCGCCCTCGTCGCCGGCAACACCCTCGTCCTCAAGCCCAGCGAGCTCACCCCCTCGACCTCCATCCTGCTGATGCGCGCGCTGGAGGAGGCCGGACTGCCCGGCGGCGCGGCCAACCTGGTCCTGGGAGCGGGGGCCGAGGCCGGCGCACCGCTCGCCGAGCACCCGGGCGTGGACATGGTCTCCTTCACCGGCGGCCTGGAGACGGGCAAGCGGGTCATGGCGGCCGCCGCGGCCACCGTGAAGAAGGTCGCGCTGGAACTGGGCGGCAAGAACCCCAACGTGGTCTTCGCCGACGCCGACTTCGAGGCGGCCGTGGACTTCGCCCTGACCGCCGTCTTCCTCCACTCCGGACAGGTCTGCTCGGCCGGCGCCCGCCTGATCGTCGAGGACCGGCTGCACGACGCCTTCGTCGACGAGGTCGTGCGCCGCGCCCGCACCATCCGGCCGGGCGGCCCCTTCGACCCCGCCGCCGAGACCGGGCCGCTGATCTCCGCGGGGCACCGGGCCAAGGTCGAGGAGTACGTCGCGGCGGGCCTCGCCGAGGGCGCCGTACTGCGCTGCGGCGGCCGGCGCCCCGACGACCCCGCGCTCGCCGGCGGCTTCTACTACCCTCCGACCGTGCTCGACGGCTGCCGCCGGGACATGCGCGTCGTACGGGAGGAGTCCTTCGGCCCCGTGCTCACGGTCGAGCGCTTCACGGACGAGGACGATGCCGTACGGACCGCCAACGACACGGAGTACGGGCTCGCCGGGGCGGTGTGGACCCAGGACGCGGGCAGGGCGCAGCGGGTCGCCCGGCGGCTGCGGCACGGCACGGTCTGGATCAACGACTACCACCCCTACGTCCCCCAGGCGGAATGGGGCGGCTTCGGTCATTCGGGCATCGGCCGCGAGCTGGGACCGGCCGGCCTGGACGAGTACCGCGAACCGAAACACATCTGGCAGAACATCCAGCCCCGGGCGCAGCACTGGTTCCGCTCCCGCGGCTGAACCGGTGCCGTCCGAAGAGAGGCCGACAGTGACCGCAACGAAGACAGAACTGCCGTCGCAGCGGGGCGCGTCCGGCGGCGGGACCCCCGTCATCTCCGTCCGCGGCCTGTGGAAGGTCTTCGGGCCCCAGGCGGCCCGGGTTCCCGCCTCGCCCGAACTGTGCGCTCTCTCCCGCCGCGAACTCATGGTGCGCACCGGCTGCACGGCGGCCGTGCGGGACGTGGCCTTCGACGTGCCGCCCGGCGAGGTCTTCGTGGTCATGGGCCTGTCCGGGTCCGGGAAGTCGACGCTGGTGCGCTGTCTGACCCGGCTGATCGAGCCGACGGCCGGCGAGCTCGTCTTCGAGGGCGAGGACGTCCTCGCCGCGGACCGCAAGAGACTGCGCGAGCTGCGGAGGCACAAGTTCGCGATGGTCTTCCAGCATTTCGGGCTGCTGCCGCACCGCCGGGTCCTGGACAACGTGGCGTACGGCCTGGAGATCCGCGGCACCGGCCGGGCCGAGCGCACCCTCCGGGCCATGGAGGTGATCGAGCTGGTCGGCCTCGCCGGGTACGAGCACTCCTACCCCGACGAGCTCTCCGGCGGCATGCAGCAGCGGGTCGGGCTCGCCCGCGCCCTCGCCGGGGACCCGGACGTGCTCCTCTTCGACGAGCCGTTCTCCGCGCTCGACCCGCTGATCCGCCGGGACATGCAGAACGAGGTCGTCCGGCTGCACCGCGAGGTCGGCAAGACGATGGTGTTCGTCACCCACGACCTGTCCGAGGCGCTGAGGCTCGGCGACCGCATCCTCATCATGCGCGACGGCCGCACGGTCCAGTGCGGCACGGGCGACGAACTGGTCGGGGCGCCCGCCGACGACTACGTCCGGGACTTCGTCGCGGACGTGCCGCGCGCGCACGTGCTCACCCTGCGCTGGATCATGCGCCCGGCCCGCCCGGACGACGCACTCGACGGACCGGAGTTCGGCCCGGACACCGTCGTCCGCGAGGCGACGCGCACCGTCCTCGCGGCGGACCGGCCCGTCAAGGTCGTGCAGGACGGGCGGCTGCTGGGCCTCGTCGGCGACGAGGAGATCCTCGCGGTCGTCGCCGGCCCGGAGGGCGGCGCGTAATGGCCGTTCCGGCAGCGGCGACCGAGCAGCGGTGGCCGGTGCGCGGCGGGCGCGCACGGATGGCGGCCGCGGTCCTCCTCGGCTGGATCGCCCTGTGGCCGGTTCTGCACGGCGTCCACACACTGTTTCTCGGCACGGCCGAACTGACCTCGCTCCACCGGCGGTTCAACGAGATCAACGACGCCGTCGGGGCCGGCCGCAACAGCAACCCGGTCTTCCTCTACGTCTTCAACGAGATCCGGCTGGTCATCGACAACCTCGTCACCTTCCTCCAGGCGCTGATCGCGCAGCCCTCGTACGGCCGCCCGGTCCCCGTGGTCGGCTGGCTGGGCGTCGTCGCCCTCGTCGGATACGTCGCGTGGGTGTTCGGGAACGCACGGGTGGCGGCGCTGTCCGTCGCCGGGTTCGTCCTCCTCGGCCTCCAGGGGCTGTGGCGCGAGAGCATGGACACGCTCGCCCTGACCCTGGCGGCCGTTCTCGTCTCCCTGCTCATCGGCATTCCGCTCGGTGTCTGGGCCGGACTGTCCGACCGGGTCCACCGCGTGGCGACCCCGGTGCTCGACTTCATGCAGACGATGCCGACTTTCGTCTACCTGGCCCCGCTGACCCTGTTCTTCCTCATCGGCCCGGCGTCCGCCACGATCGCCACGCTGGTCTTCGCGACGCCGCCGGCGGTACGCATCACCGCCCACGCGATCCGCTCGGTGCCCGCCGCCGCGGTCGAGGCGGCCGAGTCGCTCGGAGCGACCCGGCGCCAGGCGCTCACGACCGTGCTCCTGCCGATGGCGAAGCGGACCGTCGTACTCGGGGTGAACCAGACCATCATGGCCGCGCTCTCCATGGCCACCATCGCCGCCCTCATCGACGCGCCCGGGCTCGGCAAGACGGTCGTCAAGGCGCTGGAGACGCTCGACGTGGGTACGGCGTTCAATGCCGGCCTCGCCATCGTCGTACTGGCCATCGTGCTCGACCGCGTGACCACCGCGGCGAGCGAGCGGAGCGGGACGGGGGTCCCCCCGGCCGAAGGCCGGGGGAAGGCGGAGGACGCCAGGCGCCGCGCCGGCCGCGCGGCCCGGTGGCGCCGCCCGCTGCTCCTCGCCGGCGCCGTGCTCACCGGCGTGTGCATCTGGCTGTCCCACACCTACGTATGGGCGGCGCAGTTCCCCGCCGGCACCGGTGTCGGCGCGGCGATCGCCCGCACGGCGGACTCCGCCACCGCGTGGGTGCAGGGTGGCTTCGCCGGCGTGACGGGCGCTCTGCGCGAGGTCGTCACCACCCTGTTGCTCAACCCCTTCGAGGCGCTGCTGACCGGCTCCCCGTGGTGGCTCGTCGGCGCGGTGGCGGTGGCCCTCGGCGCACTGTTCGGGGGCCCGCGCGCGGCGGCCACCGCGGCGGTGTGCGTGGCCCTGATCGTCGGCACCGGCCTGTGGCGGGACAGCATGACGACGCTCGCCTCCAGCATGGTCGCCACGGTCATCGTCCTGGCCCTCGGCGTCGTGGTGGGCGTCTGGACGGGACGCAGCGCCCTGGCCGACCGGCTGATCCGCCCCGTGCTCGACGCGGGCCAGACGATGCCGGCGTTCGTCTATCTGGTGCCGTTCCTGGCCCTGTTCGGCGCGAGCCGGTTCACGGCGATCGTGGCGGCGATCGTCTACGCGGCCCCGGTGACCGTGAAGATCATCGCGGACGGCGTGCGAGGGGTGCCGCAGAGCACCGTGGAGGCGGCGGTGTCGGCCGGCTCCGGCACCTGGCAGGTCATCACGAAGGTGCAGCTCCCGATGGCGCGCGGTGCCCTCGCGCTCGCCGTGAACCAGGGGCTGGTCTACGTCCTGTCGATGGTCGTCGTCGGCGGACTGGTCGGGGCGGGCGCCCTCGGCTACGACGTCGTGGCGGGCTTTTCACAGAGCCAGCTGTACGGCAAGGGGCTGGCGGCGGGCCTGGCCATCGTGCTGCTCGGGGTCATGTTCGACCGGATCACCCAGGCGGCGGCGCACCGGGCGGCAAGAGCCCCCGGCGGGCGCTGAGGCGGAAGAAGGGACAGGACACATGGCAGGAATCCGCAACAAAGGACGGGTCCCGCGGCGGCGCCCGGCCCGGCCGGCCGCCTTGGCCGGCCTGTCGGCGCTGGTCCTCGTGCTCGGCGGGTGCAGCGGGGCGAAGGTGGGGGAGGCGGGCGCCGGGCCCTCGGGCGGGAGCGGCGGCGCAGGGAAGTGCGGCTCCTTCAACCTTGCCGTCAACCCGTGGGTCGGGTACGAGGCCAACGCGGCGGTCATCGCGTACGTCGCGAAGAAGGACCTCGGCTGCGAGGTGACCAAGAAGGACCTCAAGGAAGAGGTCGCCTGGCAGGGGTTCGGCACGGGCGAGGTCGACGCGATCGTCGAGAACTGGGGCCACCCCGACCTGAAGAAGAAGTACATCGAGCAGCAGAAGACCGCCGTCGCGGCCGGGGAGACGGGCAACAAGGGGGTCATCGGCTGGTACGTTCCGCCGTGGATGGCGCAGAAGTACCCGGACATCACCACGTGGCAGAACCTCAACAAGTACGCGGACCAGCTCAAGACCTCCGAGTCCGGGGACAAGGGGCAGCTGCTGGACGGGGACCCGTCGTTCGTCACCAACGACGGCGCCCTGGTGAAGAACCTGAACCTCGACTTCAAGGTGGTGTACTCGGGGAGCGAGGCCGCGCTCATCCAGGCGTTCCGCCAGGCCGAGGCCAAGAAGACGCCCCTCATCGGCTACTTCTACGAACCGCAGTGGCTCTTCAACGAGCTGAAGCCCGTGAAGGTGGAGCTGCCGCCGTACACGGCGGGCTGCGACGACGATCCGGAGAAGGTCGCCTGCGACTACCCCGTGTACGCGCTGGACAAGGTCGTCAGCAGGAAGTTCGCCGATTCCGGCAGCCCCGCCTACCAGTTGGTGAAGAACTTCAGCTGGTCGAACGAGGACCAGAACCTCGTGGCGAAGTACATCGCGCAGGACAAGATGTCGCCGGAGGACGCCGCCGGGAAGTGGGTGGAGGCCAACCGGGTGAAAGTCGATGCCTGGCTTGCGAAGAAGAGCTGATCCGGCCCCCGTTCCCCCGTACCGCACCCTGCCCGGCGGGCTGCTTCGGCAGCCTGCCGGGCAGGGCTGTTCCCGCCCTTTGCGCAGGGGAGTTGCGTCGCAATCGATCCTCTTGACACCGCCCGGGGCGACCGGCAGTGTGAGTTGCGCAACCTGCACCACGTTGCGCTGACGGCAACTCGACTCGACTTCTTGCGAATCGGAGGGGCGGAGATGGCGGGACCGCGCGTGGTCATCATCGGAGCGGGGGTCGTGGGCGCGGCACTGGCGGACGAACTGTCCGCCCGCGGATGGACCGGGATCACCGTCGTCGACCAGGGCCCGCTCCCCGCCACCGGCGGCTCCTCCTCCCACGCCCCGGGCCTCGTGTTCCAGGCGAACCCCTCGAAGACCATGACCGAACTGGCCCGCTACACGGTCGAGAAGCTCTGCTCCCTCGACGTCGACGGGCAGCCGTGCTTCCTCCAGGTCGGCGGACTCGAACTGGCGACCACGCCGGAGCGCCTCACCGACCTGCGGCGCCGGCAGGGCTGGCTCACCTCCTGGGGTGTCGAGGGCCGGCTCGTGGGCCCGGACGAATGCGTGGCGCTGCACCCCCTGGTGAACCGGGACCGGGTGCTCGGCGGACTGCTGGTCCCCACCGACGGCCTGGCCAAGGCGGTGCTCGCCGTGGAGGCGCAGGTCCGGGCCGCGCGGGAGCGGGGCGTACGGGTCCTCGACCGCCACGAGGTGCTCGACATCCGTACCGAGGCCGACGCCGCCACCGGCGCCGACCGTGTCACCGCCGTGGTCACGGACCGCGGCGAGATCCCCGCCGACATCGTCGTGTGCTGCGCCGGCATCTGGGGCCCCAAGGTCGCCCGCATGGCCGGGATGAGCCTGCCGCTGACCCCCCTCGCCCACCAGCTGGCATGGACCGGCCCCGTCCCCGCACTCGCCGGACAGGCCGAGGAGGCGGTCCGCCCCATCCTGCGCCACCAGGACGCCGACCTCTACTACCGCGAGCGCTTCGACCAGCTCGGCATCGGCTTCTACGGCCACCGCCCGATGCCGGTCTCCGCCGACGACATAGCCCCCCTCGCCTCCGCCCCCGAGATGCCGTCCGTGCTGCGGTTCACGGCAGACGACTTCGCCGACGCCTGGACCGAGACCCGGTCCCTGCTGCCCGCCACCCGCGACACCAAGGTCGAGGAGGGCATCAACGGGCTGTTCTCCTTCACCACCGACGGGATGCCCCTGCTCGGCGAGTCACCCGACGTCAGGGGCTTCTGGGTCGCCGAGGCCGTCTGGGTCACCCACTCCGCCGGCGTCGGCCGTGCCATGGCCGAATGGCTCGTCGACGGCCACTGCTCGTCCTTCGACCTGCACGCGTGCGACGTCAACCGCTTCGAGCCGCACCAGCTCGCCCCCGCGTACGTACGCGCGCGCAGCTCCCGGAACTTCGTCGAGGTCTACGACATCCTCCACCCGCTCGAACCCGCCGGTGCCCCGCGGCCGCTGCGCACCAGCCCGTTCCACATCCGCGAACGCGAGCTCGGCGCCTTCTTCCTGGAGGCATCCGGCTGGGAACGGCCCCAGTGGTACGCCGCCAACGAGCCCCTCCTGGACCGGTGGGACATCCCGGTCCCCGACGACTGGGCCGCCCGGATGTGGTCGCCGATCGTCGGCGCCGAGGCCCTGGCCACGCGCGAGGGCGTCGCCCTGTACGACATGTCGGCCCTGAAGCGGCTGGAGGTCACCGGCCGCGGCGCCGCGGCCTTCCTCCAGCGCCTGACCACCTCCGACGTGGACAAGCCCGTAGGCTCCGTGACGTACACGCTGATGCTCGACGAGGACGGCGGCATCCGCAGCGACATCACGGTGGCGCGGCTCGCCCGGCACCGCTTCCAGATCGGGGCCAACGGCAACGCCGACCTCGACTGGCTCACCCGCCACCTCCCGGAGGACGGATCGGCCGCGGTCCGGGACATCACCGCGGGCACCTGCTGCATCGGCCTGTGGGGCCCGAAGGCGCGCGAGGTGCTCCAACCGCTCGCCGACGCCGACTTCTCCGACGAGGGCCTGCGCTACTTCCGGGCCCGCAGCGCCCACATCGGAGCCGTCCCCGTCACCGCCCTGCGCCTGAGCTACGTCGGAGAGCTCGGCTGGGAGCTGTACACGACCGCCGACATGGGGCTGAAACTCTGGGACACCCTCTGGGAGGCCGCGCAGCCGTACGGCGGCATCGCAGCCGGCCGAGGCGCCTTCAACAGCCTGCGCCTGGAGAAGGGATACCGGGCCTTCGGCACCGACATGAGCCACGAGCACGACCCGTACGAGGCGGGCCTCGGCTTCGCCGTGAAGCCCGGCAAGGGCGATTTCATCGGCCGGGCCGCACTGGAGCGGCGCGCCGCCGACGTACGGCGCCGCCTCACCTGCCTGACCATCGACGCCCCGGCCGCCGTGGTCATGGGCAAGGAGCCCGTGTACGACGGGGACCGGCCCGTCGGCCACGTCACCAGCGCGGCGTACGGCCACACGATCGGCAAGGGCATCGCCTACGCCTGGCTGCCCGCCGAGCTCGCCACCCCGGGCCGCCCCCTGGACATCGGCTACTTCGACCGGCGCATCGCCGCCGTCGTCGCCGGGGAACCGCTCTTCGACCCGCGGATGCGGCGCCTGCGCGGCCTGCCGGGAGACGCCCGATGAGCCCCCGGACCCCGGGCGCCGGCCTGCCCGGGCACCCCGCGTGGCTGTGGCGCACGCCCGAGCCCCGGCGCAGCTACGACGTGGTGATCGTCGGGGGCGGCGGACACGGCCTCGCCACCGCCCACTACCTGGCGAAGAACCACGGCATCACCGACGTCGCCGTCCTCGAACGCGGCTGGCTCGCCGGCGGCAACATGGCCCGCAACACCACCATCATCCGCTCCAACTACCTCTGGGACGAGAGCGCCGGGATCTACGAGCACGCCCTGAAGCTGTGGGAGGGACTGGAGGAGGACCTCGACTACCCCCTCCTGTTCTCCCAGCGCGGCGTGCTGAACCTGGCCCACACCCTCCAGGACGTCCGGGACGGCGTGCGCCGCGTCGAGGCCAACCGGCTGAACGGCGTGGACGCCGAATGGCTCGACCCCGCGCAGGTCGAGGAGGTCTGCCCGATCGTCGACACCTCGCCGGACGTGCGGTATCCGGTCATGGGAGCCACGTACCAGCCGCGGGCGGGCATCGCCAAGCACGACCACGTCGCCTGGGGCCTCGCCCGCGCGGCCGACGCCGCCGGCATCGACCTCATCCAGAACTGCGAGGTCACCGGCATCGACGTACACGGCGGCCGGGTCACCGGGGTGCAGACCTCGCTCGGCCCGATCGCCGCGGGCCGCGTCGCCCTCTGCGCGGCGGGCCACACCTCCGTACTGGCCGCGATGGCCGGCTTCGAGGTGCCCCTGCAGAGCCACCCGCTGCAGGCGCTGGTCTCCGAGCTGCTGGAGCCGGTGCACCCCACCGTCGTGATGTCCAACGCGGTGCACGTGTACGTCAGCCAGGCCCACAAGGGCGAGCTGGTCATGGGCGCCGGCATCGACGCGTACAACGCGTACACGCAGCGCGGCGCGTTCCACATCGTCGAACGCCAGATGGCGGCCGCCCTCGAACTCTTCCCCGTCTTCGCCCGTGCGCACGTCCTGCGCACCTGGGGCGGCATCGTCGACGTCAGCCCCGACGCCTCACCGATCACCGGACTCACCCCCGTGGAGCACCTCTACCTCAACTGCGGTTGGGGAACCGGTGGTTTCAAGGCCACACCGGGAGTCGGCTGGGCCTTCGCGCACACCATCGCCCATGACGCCCCCCACCCGCTGGGCGCCCCCTTCACCCTCGAACGCTTCACCACCGGCGCGCTCGTCGACGAGCACGGCGCGGCCGCGGTCGCCCACTGAGGAGCGAGACGATGCTGCTCATCCCCTGCCCCTGGTGCGGACCCCGCGACGAGGCCGAGTTCCACTACGGCGGCCAGGCACACGTGCCGTACCCCGCGGACCCCGCGGCCCTGAGCGACGGGGCGTGGGCCCGCTACCTCTTCTTCCGCGACAACCCCAAAGGGCCCTTCGCCGAGCGGTGGAGCCATGCGGACGGCTGCCGCCGCTGGTTCAACGCCGTCCGGGACACGGCGACCAACGAGATCCTCGCCGTCTACCGGACCGGCGAGCCGGGACCGGTGACCTCATGACCGCGACGCACCCCTTCCGGCTGCCCGACCGCGGCCGCATCCGACGTGACCAGCCGCTCCGCTTCCGCTTCGACGGCATCGAGTACCAGGGCTACCGGGGTGACACCCTCGCCTCGGCCCTGCTCGCACACGGCGTCCACCAGGCCGCCACCAGTGTCAGACTCGGCCGCCCGCGCGGGATCCTCACCGCCGGAGTCGAGGAGCCGAACGCCGTCGTACAGATCGAGGCGCCGTTCCCCGAACCGATGCTGCCCGCCACCACCATCGAGCTGTACGACGGGCTCGTCGCGAGCAGCCTGCCCGGGCAGGGCCGGCTCGCCACCGCACCCGACCCCGCCCGCTACGACGCCGTGCACGCCCACTGCGACCTCCTGGTCGTCGGCGCGGGCCCGGCCGGCCTCGGCGCGGCGACGGCGGCCGCCCGCAGCGGGGCGCGGGTGATCCTCGCCGACGACCTGCCCGAACCGGGCGGCAGCCTGCTCGGCACGGGCGAGCTGCCGCACTGGGTCGCCGCGGCGGGAGCGGAGCTCGACGCGGCGCCCGAGGTCCGCGTACTGCGCCGGACCACCGTCTTCGGCCACTACGACGACAACCACGTGCTGGCCGTGGAGCGCCGCACCCTCCACCTCGGCGCGCAGGCCCCCGCCCACGTCTCGCGCGAGCGGGTGTGGCGGATCCGGGCGCGCCGGGTCGTGCTCGCGACCGGGGCCCACGAACGCCCGCTCGTGTTCGCCGACAACGACCGCCCCGGCGTGATGCTCGCCGGGGCCGCCCGTACGTACCTCCACCGGTTCGGCGTCGTCCCGGGCCGCCGCGCGGTCGTGGCCACCACGAACGACAGCGGGTACGAGGCCGCACTGGACCTGGCCGCGGCGGGCGTGGACATCGCCGCGATCGCCGACGCGCGCTCCGAGCCGGGGGAGTGGGCGGTCCGGGCCGCACAGGCCGGCATCGAAGTGCTCGCCGCGCATGCGGTGACGGGCACCGACGGCGCACCCCGGGTCTGCTCGGTGACCGCCTCCGCTCTCGGGGAAGGCCCCGCCGTCCGCGAGATCGCTGCCGACCTCCTGCTCGTCTCCGGCGGCTGGAACCCGGTCGTCCACCTGTTCAGCCAGGCCGGCGGGCGCCTGCGCCACGACCCGGAGCTCGGGACGTTCGTACCGGACGGCCGCCGCCGGGCGGTGGAGGCCGCAGGCTCCGCACGCGGTGAGTTCGACCTCTCCCGCTGCCTGGCCGACGGCCGGGCAGCAGGATCCCGGGCACTCGCGGCCGAGGGCTTCGCCGCCCACGACGCGCTCCCGCTCCCACCCGTCGCCGAACGGCCCCGCACACCCGCCCGGCACCTGTGGCTGGTCCCCGGGGCGGACACCGCCCGCTGCTTCGTCGACCTCCAGCGCGACGTCACCGTCGACGACCTCGCCCGCGCGACGGGCGCCGGCCTGCGCTCGGCGGAGCACCTCAAGCGGTACACCACGGCGGGCACCGCGAACGACCAGGGCAAGACCTCCGGCGTGCTCGCCGCCGGAGTCGTCGCCCACCTGCTGGGTGTCGACATCGGTGAGCTGGGCACGACGACCTTCCGCGCCCCGTACGCCCCGGTCTCCTTCGCCGCGCTCGCCGGCCGCGACCGCGGCCCGCTGCACGACCCCGTACGCGTGACCGCACTGCACGACCTGCACATCACGCACGGGGCCGTGTTCGAGAACGTCGGCCAGTGGAAACGGCCCTGGTACTACCCCCGGGCCGGCGAGGACAAGACGGCGGCGGTGCTGCGCGAATGCCGCGCCGCCCGCGAGGGCGTGGCCCTCATGGACGCCTCCACCCTCGGCAAGATCGACGTACAGGGGCCGGACGCCGGGACCTTCCTGGACCGGCTCTACACCAACCTGATGAGCACCCTGAAGGTCGGCATGATCCGCTACGGCGTCATGTGCCGGGCGGACGGGATGGTCTTCGACGACGGCACCGCCGTCCGCCTCGCCGACGACCGCTTCCTCGTCACCACCACGACCGGCAACGCCGCGGCCGTCCTGGACTGGATGGAGGAGTGGCTCCAGACGGAGTGGCCCGAACTGCGCGTGCACTGCACGTCGGTCACCGAGCAGTGGGCCACCGTGGCCCTCGTCGGGCCGCGCTCCCGGGACGTCCTGCGCGCCCTCGCCCCCCGACTCGCCGTCGAGGCCGCCGACTTCCCGTTCATGGCCTGGCGGGACACGCCCGTCGCCCAGATCCCGGCCCGAGTCTGCCGGATCAGCTTCTCCGGCGAGCTGGCGTACGAGATCAACGTACTGCCGTGGCAGGCCCCCGAGCTCTGGGAGGCGCTGTGCGAGGAGGGCCGCCCCCTCGGCATCACCCCGTACGGCACCGAGACCATGCACGTCCTGCGCGCCGAGAAGGGCTATCCGATCGTCGGCCAGGACACCGACGGCACCGTGACCCCGCAGGACCTCGGCCTGGGCTGGGTGGTGTCCCGGAAGAAGCCCGACTTCATCGGCAAACGCTCGCACACCCGGACCGACACCGCCCGGCCCGACCGCAAGCACCTGGTCGGACTGCTGCCGGACGACCCCGGCATCCTGCTGCCCGAAGGCACCCAGCTGGTCGCCGCCGCCCCGCTGCCCGAACCACCCGTGCCGATGCTCGGACACGTCACCTCCAGCTACCGCAGCGCGGCGCTCGGCCGGACCTTCGCGCTCGCCCTGGTCAAGGGCGGCCGGGACCGCATCGGCGAGCGCCTCTACGCACCCGTGGGCGGCGGTCTCGTCCCGGTCACCGTCACCGGTCCCGTCCTCCACGACCCCGAGGGGGCACGCCGCGATGGCTGACACCGCCGCCCGCCGCGACGGGCTGAGCCCCCTGTCGCGGTACGCCGAACGGTTCGCCGCCGCCACCCGCGCCTCGGGCGCCGCCCTGCGGCTGGCGGAACTCCCCTTCCTCGCCCAGGTCGACGTCCGGCTCGACCCCAAGGGCCCGGCCGCGGACGCCGTCGGACTCGCACTCGGCCTCCCCCTGCCCCTGGTGCCCAACACGGTCGCGCGCGGCGGGGAGTTCACGGCACTGTGGCTGGGCCCGGACGAATGGCTCGTCGTGGGACCGCCCGGCACCCGGACGGACCTCGAAGCCCGGCTGCGCGAGGCCGTGGGAGACGCGCACGCCGCCGTCGTCGACGTCTCGGCGCAGCGCACCACCCTCCTCGTCGGCGGGACCCGGGCCGCCGAACTCCTCGCGCACGGCTGCTCCCTCGACCTGCATCCCCGCTCCTTCGGCGCCGGGCACTGCGCCCAGACCACGCTGGCCCGGGCCCAGGTGGTGCTGGTCCGCCGCGACGGACCCCGTCCCGGATTCCGGGTCCTGGTGCGGTCCTCGTTCGCCGGCTACCTCGCCGAGTGGCTGCTCGACGCCGCATCGGAGTACATCCGCAATTCACCCGACCCGGACCGGGGTTGAACGCCGACGGGCTAGCGTGACACCGTTCGCGCCGCAGGGGAGCGCGACGGTGCCCGGATCCACACGTCAAGGAGATGATGTGCGCAGCCTGCTGTCGCCGACGAGCACGACGAGCACGACGAACGACACGGACGAAGAGCCGGAAAGCTCCTCCCGCCCCGGGCGGTGGGCAGCCGGACTCCGCCGGACACTGACCACCGCCGGCCTCGGCGCCGCGGCGCTCGTGATGACCCTTCCGGCCGTCGCCGTCGCGAGCGTGATACCGGCCCTGCCGCAGAACGCGGACGGCCTCGAACAGACCTTCTCACCCGCCTTCGACTACGACGGGGACGGCTGCTACGCCACTGCCGCGATCAGCAGCAGCGGCGCCCTCAACCCCGGGCTCAAGCCCGGCGGAGCGGTCAACGGCCACTGCCGGGACCTCGCGCAGCTCCAGAACTCCAACACGTACTCCCGCGAGAAGTGCAACAACGGCTGGTGCGCCGTCATGTACGCCGGCTACTTCGAGAAGGACCAGGCCACGATCGGCCCCTTGGCCATCGGACACCGCCACGATTTCGAGCACGTCGTGGTCTGGATCAAGGACAACCAGGTCCAGTACGTGTCGACTTCGCAGCACAGCGGCTGGAAGTGGTACCCCCGCTCGCAGGTCCGTTTCGACGGGACGCACGCCAAGGTCGTCTACCACAAGGACGGTGCCTCGACGCACTTCTACCGCCTCGCCAACGGCAACGACGAGCCCGCCGAGAACCACACGGGGAACTGGTTCTACCCCCGCCTCGTCGGCTGGAACGGCTATCCGGCCGGCCTGCGCGACAAGCTCATGACCGCCGACTTCGGCTCCGCCACCATCAAGATCACCGATGGCCGCTTCCGTGACGCCCTGAACGCCGCCAAGCCCCCGATCCCCTTCGACCCCTACGCGTAACGTGCCCGCACCGAGCGCCGCCGTCGCCGAACCGGTCCGGCGGCGCCGCTCGGGTATGCGACAGCAGGCTCACAGGGACACCCCGGAGCCACGGTTCGGCGACGGCCTGCGGGCGCAGGACCCGGCTCACCGTGCGGTGCGCGACGGCAGCGACCCGGGCTCGCCGGGCGGGCGGGTGCAGACGTGCGGGCGGGTGTGGAGGGAACATGGTCGGGTGGGAAACCTTCCGGGGCGTGACCAGGAGGCCGAGCGGGCCGACCAGCGGGCACTGGGGGAGGCGCTGCGCCAGGGCCGCGGTGACACGGGGGCGTCCATCGGCATGCTCTACCTGCCCGACCCCACCCGGCGCGTCCTGCGCCTGGCCATGGTCACCGGGGTGTCCCGCGAGTTCGCCCTGCCCTGGTCCCGGGTCGGTCTGGACGACCCCATCCCGGTCGCCGACGCGGTGCGTGAGCGCCGGCTCGTCTGGCTGGGCGACCGGGAGGAGTCGGCCCGCCGCTACCCGCGCCTCGGCCTCGTCCTGCCGTACGATTTCGCCCTCGCGGCCGCCCCGATCGCCGCCGAGGCCTCCGACCGGACCGGATCCACGAGGGCCGGGATCGTGCTCCTGTGGCCCGGCTCCCACGAGCCCCACCTGAGCGCCCCGGAACGTCGGGCGGTGGAAGAGTTCTGCGGCCGTCTCGCGGACATCCTGCGACAGGCCGCCGACGCAGGCCGCCCGATCCGTCCCCCGGCGCACCCGGTCATCCTGCGGCCGCTCCCGCCTCCCACCCCGGGACCGGCCGAGGCGGCCGCCGTCATGGCCTTCGTCCGCCGGCTGTCCGGAGGCAACTGCGCACTCGATCTGAACGGCACGATCACCTTCATCACCCCCGAGGCGGCCGAGCTGCTCGCCGCACCCGTCTCCCGGCTGCTCGGAGCCCTGCCCTGGGAAGCCCTCCCCTGGATGGACACCCCCGCCATCGAGGACCACTACCGGGCCGCAGTGATCAGCCGGGTGCCCCGGAGCTTCACCGCCGCGCCACCGGCCGGCCGGCGCGTGCGCTTCGACCTCTACCCGGACGACACCGGGATCAGCGTCCGCATCACGGCGGCCGCCGACCTGTCCGCCCCGCCGCCCGCCGCCCCGCCTCCCCCTTCGGCCGAGCCGGCGCCCAGCCGTGCCACGGCCCTCTACCAGCTCATGCACCTGGCGGCCACCCTCACCGAGGCCGCCCACATGCGGGACGTGGTCGAGCAAGCCGCCGACCAGCTCGTCCCCGCACTCGGAGCCCAGGCCCTGGCCCTCCTGGTGGAGGAGGAGCAGCGCCTGCACATCGTCGGCTACCGCGGCTACACGGCCGAGCTCATGGCCCTGTACGACGGCATCCCCCTCAGCACCCGTACCGCCACCACCCACGGCCTGCACACGGGCAACCCCCTGTTCTTCGGCGACGCGAAAGAGCTCCGCGCCGCCTACCCGGCCATCCGGATCGCGGACAACATGGCCGCCTGGGCCTTTCTGCCCCTCATCGCGTCCAACCGCCCCATCGGCACCCTCGTCCTGTCCTACGCCCGAACGCGTACCTTCGCCCCCGGCGAACGGGCCGTCCTGATCTCCATCGCAGGACTCATCGCCCAGGCCCTGGACCGCGCCCGCCTCTACGACGCCACCCACCAGCTCGCCCACAGCCTGCAGACCGGCCTGCTGCCCCGCGCCCTGCCCGGCATCCCGGACCTCGACGTGGCCGCCCGCTACCTGCCCGCCGCGCACGGGCTCGACATCGGCGGAGACTTCTACGACCTCATCCGGATCGACGACACCACCGTCGCGGCCGCCATCGGCGACGTCCAAGGGCACAACGTGAACGCCGCCGCCCTCATGGGCCAGGTCCGCACGGCCGTCCACGCCACCGCCGGCGCACCACCGGCGGAGGTGCTCGGGCGCACCAACCGGCTCCTGACCGACCTCGAACCCGGACTGTTCACCAGCTGCCTGTACGCCCACATCGACCTTGCGGCGCGGACCGCCCACCTGGCCACCGCCGGCCACCCGCCGCCCCTGCTGCGCCGCGCCGACGGCCCGGCCGAGATGCTGCGCCTCCCGCCCGGCCTGCTCCTGGGCATCGAACCCGGCACCTCGTACACGGCCGTCGAGATCCCGTTCACCCCCGCGACCCTTCTCGCGCTGTACACCGACGGGCTGGTCGAGGTCCCCGGCCGGGACCTGGAGGAAGCCATCGCCGAAGTCGCAGCCCACGTCACCGCAGCCTCCGGGAACCAGCCCCTGGGAACCCTGGCGGACGACCTCATCGACCACGCCCGCAGCAGCGCGCCCCGGACCGACGACATCGCCCTTCTCCTGCTGCGCTACCGGGAGGGGCGGGAAACGTGACGGAGCCCGGGAGCGTATCCAGCTCCCGGGCTCCTGTTTGCCACCCATTTGCGCACATCGGCGGCGTCGCCCGGCGGGCCGACAGCGCGCCGGAGAACTTCACCGTCGTCCAGTAGCCGACCGGGACGTCCTCGTAGTACACCTCGACCTGGGCCGGGTGCTTCTCGGTGGCCTCGGCCTTCACGTGGTTGCGCGGCACCTTCTTGGTGCGGATCGTGCGGACCGGGTCGGTCTTCCACGCGTCCGTCGAGGGGTCGAGGTTCCACGCCTCCGACGCGTCCAGCACGGGGAGCTTGCGTACGAACGTGTGCAGGTCGGTGAGCTGCTTCTCAAGGAACAGCAGGTACGGGACCGGCACTTGGGGCAGCAGGACCGTTCCGTCGACCACGACGTCCGCGGCCGCCGTGCGGTTCGCCCAGTCCTTCGTCGCTGTCACGTCGAACAGCCGCGTCAGCGTCCCCGCCGTCGCGCGCAGCACACATCAGTCCGGCGCACATCCGAGTATTTCGCGCCTGGCGGTGGCGGTGGCGGGCGGCGCCGGGCCGGGGCCCACAACGCACGCGGCTCGCCCCGCCGCCCGGGGTGGGCGGCGGAACGAGCCGTGGGTGCGACGAGATCAGACCGCGGGGGACGGGTACGTCGGGTACTCGACACCGGAGACGTGCTGGACGACCCGGATGACCTGGCACGAGTAGCCGAACTCGTTGTCGTACCAGAGGTAGAGGATCGCGTTGTCGCCGTCGACCTTGGTGGCGCCGGCGTCGACGATCGAGGCGTGGCGCGAGCCGACGAAGTCCATGGAGACGGCGTCGGGGGCGGTGGTGAAGTCGATCTGGCGCTTCAGCGGCGAGTTCAGCGAGACGTCGCGGAGGTAGTCGAGGACCTCGTCGCGGGTGGTCTCGCGGCCCAGGCGCAGGCTCAGGATGGCGATCGAGACGTCCGGGACGGGGACGCGGATCGAGCTGCCGGTGATCGGGGCCTTGAGGTCCGGCAGCGCCTTGGCGACGGCGGAGGCGGCACCGGTCTCGGTGATGACCATGTTGAGCGGCGCGCTGCGGCCGCGGCGGTCGGCCTTGTGGTAGTTGTCCAGCAGGTTCTGGTCGTTCGTGAACGAGTGGACGGTCTCCACGTGACCGCGCAGGACGCCGTACTCGTCGTCCATGGCCTTCAGCGGCGGGACGATCGCGTTGGTGGTGCAGGACGCGCAGGACAGGATCTGCTCGTCCGGCTTGATCGTGTCGTGGTTGACGCCGTGGACGATGTTCGGGACGTCGCCCTTGCCCGGGGCGGTCAGGACGACCTTGTCGATACCGGGGCGCAGGTGCTTGGAGAGGCCCTCGCGGTCGCGCCACTTGCCGGTGTTGTCGATGAGGATGGCGTCCTTGATGCCGTACGCCGTGTAGTCGACCTCGGACGGGTCGTTGGCGTAGATCACCTTGATGGCGTTGCCGTTGGCGATGATCGTGCTGTTCGCCTCGTCGACGGTGATCGTGCCGTTGAACTGGCCGTGGATCGAGTCGCGGCGCAGCAGCGAGGCGCGCTTGACGAGGTCCTGGTCGCCGCCACCGCGGACGACGATGGCGCGCAGGCGCAGGCCGTTGCCGGAGCCGGCCTTCTCGATCAGCAGACGGGCGACCAGGCGGCCGATCCGGCCGAAGCCGTACAGGACGACGTCGCGGCCGGCGCCGCGCTCGATCTTGTTGGCACCCGTGGCACCGGCGACGGCCTGGGCGGTGAAGTCCTCCACCGAGAGACCACGGTCGTCGGCCTTGTAGGTGGTGGCCAGCATGCCGATGTCGATCTGGGACGGACCCAGGTCGAGCGTGGTGAGGGCCTGCAGGAACGGCAGCGTCTCGGTGACGGAGAGCTCCCCGCCGGCTATCTGCCGGGCGAATCGGTGAGTCTTCAGGATGCTGACCACCGACTTGTTCACCAAGGAGCGGCTGTGAAGCAGGATCGTGACGTCCTGCTCCCGGTGCAGCTTCCCGATGATCGGGATCATCGACTCCGCGATCTCCTCGCGGTTCTTCCAGTTGGTGAACGAGTCGTCATTGACAGTCACAGGTTTATCTTTCGAGCTAGGCGGCGCTCACATGGTAACCCCCCACCACATTGACCACTCAAGGGGTACCGCCGCGGTGGTCCTTTGTGGGTATTTTGTGCATTTTGCACCTTTGCGAACGCCTCATCCGACGCTGCGACCGGCGAGGGGGAGGGTCCGGGGTGGCGCACCGGACCGCGGCATTGCGGCGCAACCGCGACAACCTTGGCGTGTCGGCCAGTTGTCCTGATTCAGATCATTCGCGAGGATCACGCGACCTGCCCCTTCGGGCGATCCGCCCGACTTCCTCCCGCAGCAGGGTGGTCAGGCCAGCGAAGTTCAGCCAAAGGAAACACCTTCGTGAACCTGAAACGCCTCGCCCCGCTGTTCGCCGCCGCCGGTCTGCTCGCGACCACACTCCCCGCGCTCTCCGCCACCCAGGCGTCCGCGGCCGAAGTGGAGGAGTACGCACCCGGGAAACCCTCGTGGCAGCGCTGCAGCCCCGACCAGCCGGCCGCGTTCGAGTGCGCGACCATCAAGGTCCCGCTCGACTACCGGCACCCCCGGGGCGCCATGCTCGCCATCGCCTTGTCCAGGATGAAGAGCGAGAACCCGGCCAAGCGGCACGGGGCCCTGCTCCTCAACCCGGGCGGACCGGGCGCCTCGGGCCTGAACCGGCCCCTGGTCATGAACAGGCTGATGCCCGGGGAAGTACGCGAGCAGTACGACCTGATCGGCTTCGCGCCGCGCGGCGTGGGCCCCTCCAGCCCGATCACCTGCGGGATGACCCCGGACGAGGAGAACGAGGAAAGGCCCTACAAGGAGGAGACGTTCCAGAAGGACGTGGCGTGGGCCCGTACGGTCGCGGACAAGTGCCGTGAGAAGTCCGGCCCGGTGCTGCCGTTCATCACCACCCGCAACACCGCCCGCGACATGGACGCGATCCGGGTGGCACTCGGCGAGAAGAAGATCTCGTACGTCGGCTACTCCTACGGCACGTACATGGGCGCCGTGTACACGCAGATGTTCCCGAAGCGCACCGACCGCTTCGTGCTCGACAGCGCCGTCGACCCCGGCCGGGTCTGGCGCGGCATGACCCAGGTGTGGGCCACCGAGGCGGAGCCCGCCTTCAAACGGTGGACGCAGTGGACCGCCGGGCGCGCGGCCGAGTACCAGCTCGGCGACACCCCGGAAGCGGTGGCCAAAACCTTCTGGGACATCGTGGCCCGGGCCGACCGGACACCGATCGTGATGGGCTCGCAGACGCTCACCGGCGACGACGTCCGCACGGCCCGGAACCTCTTCTTCACCCCGGACCAGGCCGCCTACATCGTCAGGGCGATGAAACGGGCGGCCGACGGCACGCCCACCACCCTGTCCGCACCCGAGGCGGAGCTGCTGAAGCCCGCCGCGGAGCCTGCCCCGCAGACCCCGGCCGAGCCCTCGGACAACGCGATGGCCGTCCTGTGGGCCGTGACGTGCGGGGACACGGATGCCTGGCCGCGCGATCCCGGGCAGTACGCGCGGGAGGCCGCCCAGGACAAGGCCAAGTACCCGCTGTACGGGGACTTCGCCTCCAACATCAGGCCGTGCGCCTTCTGGCAGCCCCCCGCCGAGCCGGCGACGCCGATGAACACGAAGGCGAACGTGCTGACCGTGCAGAACGAGTGGGACCCGCAGACCCCGCTGGTCAGCGGCCTGGGCCTGCACAAGGCGCTGCGGGGCTCGCGGATGGTGCTCGCGCAGGGCGGTGAGGGCCACGGCGTGTACCTCTCCTACGGGGGTTCCTGCGCCAACGAGCCGGTCAACGCCTACCTGGCCACGGGCAGGCTGCCGGAGAAGGACGTGACCTGCCGGGCGACGCCGGGCGGCAACGAGCACCGCGCGGAACTGGTAGCGCCGTCGCCGCAGGGTTTCCCGGCGCTCACGCCCGGGAAACCCTGACCCCGGGAGTCGGCCCGTCGCGCGTGTCCCAGCCGCCCGGGGGATCGTTTGCGCAGGCATGACGACGACGCGCTCCACGCCCACCACCAAAGCTCGGCACCGGGCCGCGGATGACGGCGCCCGCCCCCTCCACATCCCCCGGCAGCCGACGTACGCGGCCGTGGCCGCCCCGCTGTTCGAGCAACTCGCCCGGGAGTGGGCGGCCCGGGGGGCCACCGTGCCGGGGCGGCCGGATCCGGCCTGGCGCCGGCTCGTCTCCTGGGAGCACTTCGAACGGGAGACCGCGGCCACGATCCGCGATCTGCACCTGCGCGGCCCGGAACCCACACCCGAGCCCGCCTCCCCGGGCAACCCGCCCCGGTGGAGACGGGCATGAGACCGGGCACCGGGCCGACCGGGAGCGAGGACGAAGCCCGGCGGCCGGGGGCGGCCAGGGCCTAGTGAGCCGCGCGACAGGCCCCGCCTGCGATGTTCGCGGAGATTCCGGCGGCCTGGAGGCTCGCGGTGCAGCTGGTCTGGTTGCCGATCTGGCCCTCGTAGCACGCCTGCACCACGGCGTCCGTGACCTGCTTGCCGTGTTGTACGACGTACTGCTCGCAGTCCTGGATGCTGGTGGGGGCGGCGGTGGCGGCCGGGGCGGCGAAGAGGGCGCCTCCGGTGGCGAGGACCAGGCCGGCGAGGATGCCGGGGATACGGGCCGACGGACGCATGCGGATACACCTGCTCTCTTGGTCGGTCACGCGATCCGCGCGTGTGCCGGACCACGCGCGGGGGCGGCGCGGAGCGGGCACTCCGGGGGGCCACCGGCTCGACGCATCGGTCACCCCCGCCCTTTCGACGCTAGAGCACCGCACCAGCGCCCGCACTCCGGCCGACGGGTTTCCCGGCCCGTGCGCAGCCGGCCCGGAAACGGGGACGGGGACCGAACGCGGAGGATGCTCTCCGCTTCCGGTCCCCGGTCTCCGGTCTCCGGGCCCGATTCGGATCAGGCCTTGTCCGTACGGCCGCCCAGGCCGATGCCCACCAGCAGCGCCGCCGCGACCACGATCACCGCGTCGATCGCCAGGACCGTACGGACCCCGTCGAAGAGCGAGCCCTGCGTGGTGGCGAGGACGCCGAGCAGGGGGATCCCGATGGTCAGGCCGACCTGCTGCGTCGTGGTGACCAGGCCGGTCGCCAGGCCCTGCTCCTCATCGGGCACACCGCTCGTCACGGTCAGCCCGTACGAGATGATCGCGCCGAGATGGAACATGCTGGCCACCGAGACGGCGAGGGTCGCCACCAGCGCGCCGGACCCGGCGCCCACGGTGAGCAGCGCGGCGGTGAACGCGCCCTGGCCGAGCAGCGAGCCGACCAGCGTGCGCCGGGCGCCGAAGCGGCCGATGACCTTCGGTGCGTACGAGCCGGCGAAGGCGGATGCGATGCCCTGGACGCCGAAGACCAGGCCGGTCCGGAAGGACGACAGCTCCAGCGTCTCCTGGAGGTACAGGGTCAGGACGAAGATGACCGTCGACATCATCGCGAAGGTCACCAGGCCGCCGACGTTCCCCCAGGCGACCGTGCGCCGCTTCAGCATCGGCAGCGAGACCAGCGGGGCCGGGGTCTTCGACTCGACCACGACGAAGGCGGCGAGCAGGGCCAGGCCCGCGACCAGGGTGCCCCGGACGTCCGCGCCGCTGAAGCCGTGCTGGGCCGCCGTGGACAGGGAGTAGATCAGCGCGAGGAGACCGCCGGTGACCGTGACGGCACCCGGTACGTCCAGGCGCGGCCGGTCGGGGGTCCGCGACTCGGGGAGCAGCCCGGGGGCGAGGGCGAGCACGATCACCGCGGTGACGGAGAGCAGCCCCATCGTGGACCGCCAGCCGAGGGTGTCGGTCATCACGCCGCCGAGGACCATGCCGATGGTGAAGCCGAGGGACAGCAGGGTGCCGGAGATGCCGAGCGCCTTGTCGCGGAGCGGGCCCTCGGGGAACGTGGTGGTCAGCAGGGACATGCCCGTCGGCACGATGACGGCCGCCCCGAGGCCCTGGAGGGCGCGCCCGGCGAGGAAGGACGCCGGGTCCCAGGCCAGGGTGGCCAGCAGCGAGGCCGTTCCGAAGAGGGTGAGGCCGATCAGGAACAGCTTCTTGCGTCCGTACAGGTCGGCGATCCGGCCGAAGAGGAGGAGGAAGCCGCCGGAGGGCAGCGCGAAGGCGGTGACCGCCCACTGCAGCGCCGACTGGTTCAGGCCCAGGTCCTTGCCGAGCGCCGGCAGGGCCACGTTCAGTACGGAGAAGTCGAGCGCCACCATGAACTGGGCGGCGCAGAGCACGAAGAGGACCAGCTTGGCCCGGCCGGTGAGCCGGTCGTTGCCGGGGACTGCGGCCCGGGGGCCGGTGGTTGTCGTCTGAGTATCGATCGCCATGGCCACCACCCTCGTGGTCCGGGAATGGCCGTGGAGAGTGGGAACTTATCCTGTTGGTGGCACCACCAGGCAGCCGACAGGGGGAGTGAGTGGCTACACCGATCGACAAGCACCGCCGTTCCGAACTGCGCGAGTTCCTGATGAGCAGACGGGCGAGGGTCAGCCCCGCGGACGCCGGGCTGCCGGACGGCGGGGCCCGCCGCCGCACCCCGGGGCTGCGCAGGGAAGAGGTCGCCGTGCTCTCGGGGGTCGGGGTGTCCTGGTACCAGTGGCTGGAGCAGGGCCGCGACATCACGGTGTCGCCGCAGGTCCTCGACTCGGTGGGCCGGGTCCTCAAGCTGACCAGTGCCGAGCGCCGGCACCTGTACGTACTGGCGGGGCTCAACCCGCCCGCGCTCGAAGTGGCGCCCGCCGACCGCGACATGTGCCAGGGGCTGAAGCGGCTGATCGACGCCTGGATGCCGTTCCCCGCGCACATCATGGACGTGTACTGGAACACCGTGGCGTACAACGATGCCGCCGCCCTGGTGCTCGGCATGCGTCCGGAGACCGTGCAGAACTGCCTGATCGCGTTCTTCACCGACCCCATCTACAAGGCGCGTTCACCGCACTGGGAGGAGATCGCCTGCTCCGTGGTCGCCCAGTACCGGGCGGCGTGCTCGGAGTGGCCCGAGGACGAGGGGTTCCGGGCCGTCATCGAGGAGGCCAGGGACCTCAGCCCGGAGTTCGCCGCGCTGTGGGACCAGCGGGACATCCGGCCCGGCGGCCAGATGCAGAAGGAGATCGAGCACCCGGTCGTGGGCACGCTGTTCGTCGAATCGACCCAGCTGCGCGTGCCGGCCCGGCCCGACCTGTCGATCGTGCTGCACACCCCGCTGCCGTCCACCGACACGGCGGAGAAGCTGGAGTGGCTGACCTCGGCGGAGGGGCGCCGCGGCACCATGTACCCGATCGCCGGCTGAGCCCGGCGGACCGCCCGGGCGCGAGGGCGGCTGTCCGCCCCACCGGCGCCGCCGTGCCGGTGTGGTTGCGCCGGTGTCTGTGCCGGTCGGGCGACCCGAAGCCCTTGGCCGAGGCCGCCTCGCAGATCCTCGACCTGGTGGGGACCGCTGCACGAGGGGTACCGCCGGGTCTGGCACGGTGCCATCGGCTCGGTGGCTGCCGCCGGGTGGTGATGCACACCCCGGGGGCGACGAACCTCCGGGGCAGAGCGCAATTCAATTGCCTTGCGGCACCTGCGAGTTCGGCCCGTTTGTGATGTGGTTCATAATGGCCGGACGGCATCATCGGCAATACCGCTGATTCCTCGGTATCCCTGCCGCAAGGAACCCCGAGGGTTCCGGACATTTGCGGTTGCCGGACCGGGGATACGTCTGCGCTGGTGGGTGACGGTGCAGTTGCC
Organism: Streptomyces sp. NPDC097981; assembly: GCF_040302565.1. NCBI lineage: Bacteria > Bacillati > Actinomycetota > Actinomycetes > Kitasatosporales > Streptomycetaceae > Streptomyces > Streptomyces sp. NPDC097981. Next base: position 13,362 of record NZ_JBEORW010000036.1, on the reverse strand, counting down.
TCCATTGTTCCCGCCGTCGGCGGGATTTCGGCCCCACAGGCCAGAAATCTGTGGCCTTTGGCCGAGGAAGGCCTCGACCGATTTGGCAGCTCGTTCCTCTTGTCTCATCATGTGAACAGACATCAGGTTGAAGTCGCGCTGGTCAACTCTGTGCAATGTGCGCATTGTTGACTGATCAACGGGTGAGAGTGGTGTGAGTTCCGCCACGCCCCGACGCGTCGCCTGTCTCCCGTCTATTTCAACTTTCATCTTTCGAGGTAAAGGCAGCATGCCCGTCCAGCAGTTTTCAGACCTCGTGCGTTTCGCCCGTGACCGTTCCCCTTTCTATGCAGGCCTCTATGCGGACCTGCCGCCGCACGTGAGCCGGATCACCGACGTGCCCGTCGTCGACCAGGACGAGTTCTGGGCCGCCAACACCCTGCACGACAACCGCGTCCTGACCGCCCCCCTCGGGGAAGCCGTGGTGTTCAAGACGGGCGGCACCACGGGGACACCGCGGTTCTCCTGCTACACCCGCGAGGAGTGGCAGGAGTTCGTCACCGCCTTCGGCGCCGGGATGGCCGACGCCGGCCTGCGGCCCGGCCACAGGGTCGCCGACCTCTTCTACGCCGGTGAGCTCTACGCCAGCTTCCTGTTCATCCTGGACTCGCTCGCCCATGCGCCCGTCGCCAACGTCCGGCTGCCCATAGGCGGCGGCGCCCCGCTGGAGTCGACACTCACCACGATCGAGGACTTCGACGCGCACGTCGTCGCGGGCACGCCGACCACGCTGTGCCGTCTCGCCGAGCACATCGCCTCCACCGGCCGCCAACTGCCCGGCGTCGAGCTCCTGTTCTTCGGCGGCGAGGCACTCTTCGCCGATCAGCGCCGCCTCCTCTCGGCCGCCTTCCCCAACGCCACACCCCGTTCGCTCGGCTATGCCAGCGTCGACGGCGGCCTCCTCGGCCGGCCGGTGCCCGGCCCGGACACCCGTACGCACCGCACGTTCACCCCGCACACCATCGTCGAGATCCTCGACGAGACGACCGGCGAACCGATCCGCGAGCCGGGCCGGCCCGGACGGGTCGTCGTCACCCAGCTCTTCCGCAGCCTCATGCCCGTCATCCGCTATCCCGCCGGCGACCGCGCGGAATGGACCGACACCGAAGGGGGCGCGTTCCGCATCCTCGGCCGTGCCGAGGAAGGCGTACGGGTCGGCCCCGTCTCGCTGTACTGGCAGGACGTCACGACCGCCGTCGCCGTCGCCGACACCGGGGGCCGCGTCACGGGCATGCAGCTCGTCGTACGCCGCTGGGAGGGCCGCGACGGCCTCGTACTGCGCCTGGCCACCACTCCCGGCCAGGACCCGGCCGCCCTGGAGGTCTTCGCCAAGGAGGTCGTCACCGGGCTGAACACCGCCCGGCCCCTCTATCCCGACAGCGTCGCCGCAGGATTCGTCCACCCGCTCAGCGTCGAGTGGGCCGGCCACCGCGACCTCGTGGTCAACTCCCGCTCCGGCAAACTCGTGCGCGTCATCGACGAGAGGCCGACCGCATGACCGCGCCGACCCCGCCGGCTGCGGCCGCCAGCCGCCGACTGCCCCTCGTCCTGCGCAACCGCGCCTTCGGCACCGTCTGGCTCGGCCAGGTGCTCACCCAGGCCGGTATACGCATGTTCCAGGTGGGCATCTCCTGGTGGCTCGTCAGCGACGCCGCTGCCGGTGAAGGCGGCTTCGCTGCCGGGCTGTTCATGGCCGTCAGCACGCTTCCCGCCGTGGTCCTGGCCCCGCTCGTCGCCCGCGCCATCGCCCGCTTCGCCCACCGCTCGCTGCTGCGCACCGCGGCCGGGGGAGCGGGGACGGCCGCCGCCGCACTGGCCGCCTGGGCCTGCGCGAGCGACCTGCCCGTCGCCGCGGCCTACGCCGCCGCCCTGGCCCTGGCCACCTGCCAGGCCTTCTTCGACCCGTGCCTGACCACCTCCGTGCCCGAGCTCGTGGACGACGAGGACATCGAGGCCGCGACCGGCTTCGAGCTGTCCACCCAGTCGCTGGCGAGCCTCGGCGGAGCCCTGCTCGGCGCCCTCGTCGTGGACGCGGCCGGGGTGGCCGGCCTCGCCGTGGGCTGTGCCGCCGCCTACGCCACGGCCGCCCTGCTCGTCGCGACCGCACGGTTCCGCACCGCGGCTGCCGATGTCGATGCCGGTGCCGCCCTGGACGCCGGGGCAGGCGGGGAGGAGGCAGCGCGTCGGACACTGCGTCAGATCCTGGGCGCCATGCCGCACGTCCGCGGAATCCTGCTTTGCTTCACCGCGGCCAACCTCTTCACCACGGCCGTCTTCGTCGTCATGCCGCTGTACACCGCATCGGTGCTGCACGGCGACGGCGGCACCGTCGCCCTCCTGGAGGCCTCGCTCGGCGTGGGCACCCTCATCGGCTCCTTCACCGGTGCACGGGTGCCCGGCCGCCCCGCCGTGGTCGGCACCGCGTGCCTGGGCGCGATGGCCGCGGCCCTCGCCGTCCCCGGCCTGATCGCCGCACGGCCTGTCATCGCCGGCGCCCTGCTGGTGACCGGCTGGTGCGTCGGCGTGATCGGGGTCCGCTTCGTGGCCCTGTTCCAGCGGCTGGTCCCGGCCGCAGACAAGCCCGCCTTCTTCGCCGTCATGCAAGCCGTCCTCGGCGCGACCTTCCCGGTCGCCTCGCTGCTCTTCGGCTTCCTGGGCGACCACCTCTCCGCCCAGGCGCTGTGCCTGATCCAGGCGGCCGGGCTCGTGCCCGCGGCCCTCGCGCTGGCCCTGCTCCCCGGCCACGCCCACCCGGCGGGCGGGCCCTCCGCCGAGACCGGTGGCACCGAGACCGGCGGCACCGAGACCGGCGACACCGAGGCCGGGCCCGAGACCGAGACCGGTGGCACCGAGACCGGTCCCGACGCCGCGCGCATCCCCGAATCCGTCGCAGCGGCCCCCGCCGCGCCCGCGCCGGCGTCCTCGCCGGCGCCGACCCGCGCAGGAGGCGCACGATGACCGCCGCGATCGAGCAGGCCACCCCGGCCGACATCGCCGATCTCCGCCAGCTCTACTACGCCGTCTACGGGCCGCACTACCCGACGGCCCTCGGCACCGACCCCGCCGAGATGTCCCGGCTGATCCAGGACCCGCACACCCTCTGGCTCGTCGCCCGCTGCTTCCGTACCGGCGCCCTCGCCGGATCGGCCGCGGTCCACAGCGAGCCCGGCAGCCGCGTCGGGCGCCTCGAAGGGCTCGCCGTCCACCCCGACCAGCGCGGATCCGGGCTCGCCGGGCAGCTGACCCAGGCCCTGTGCGCCGGCACCCTCGACACCGGGATCCTCGACTCCGTCTACGCGACCGTACGGACCGTCAGCGCGGGCCCCCAACGCGTCGTGGCCCGCAACGGGTTCCGCCCGCTCGGCATCCTGCCCAACGCCGTGGAGCTCAGCAGCCGCGAAAGCCTCGCGCTCTACGCGCGTCACTCGCCCGGCGTGCTGGACCGCCGGGTACCGGTCGCCGAGGTGCCCGCCTCCCTGGTGCCACTCCTGCGCACCGCCGGGGCCAGCCTCGGCATCAGCTACGCGGACGCCGAGCCCACGCAGCCCCTGCCGGCACCCGCCGGGCCCGCCGCGCGGCCCCTGGAGATGATCGAGGCGCCTGCCTTCGTCCGTCGCCGCTTCCACGAGCACTTCCCCGACACCGGCCGCTGGTTCTACCCCCTGCACACCCCCAACATCCTCCTCACCCCCGACGACGGCGGTTTCGAGGTGTACGCCTACCTCAACCGCACCGGCGGCTACTGCGCCCTGGTCACCGCCCACCCGGACCCGGTGGCCGCCGCCGGCTGGCTGGAGCCGGTCACCCGGACCCTCACCCGCGCCGGCGCCGGCTACGTCGAGGCGCTCGTACCCCTCGAACACCATGCCGCGCTCTCGGCCTTCGCCGCCCAGGGCTTCATCGCCGGAGCCCTGTACCCGGCCATGCGCCGGGACGGGGACGGCTTCCACGACTACGTGGTGATGTCCCGGACCACCGAGCACATCGACTTCCGCGGCGTGGTCGTCGACCCGCCGCTCCAGCCCTTCCTCGATTCCTATGTGTCGGCCTGGGCGTCGACACACCTGCCCGTACGTGAGGTTGCTTCATGACCCCCTCGAAACCCCATCTCGCCCCCGTCGACGTCCCCGACGCCACGGCCCTCGGCCGGGTGCAGCAGCTCTGCGACCTGCCCGGGCCGTACACCTCCGGTCCCGCCGAGGAGGAGCTGTTCACCGCGGCCATGGCGGAGATCAACGCCTGGCACCGCGACCGGTCCCCGTTCTTCCGCAGCCTGTACGACGGGGACCGGCCGGACACCCCGTACCGGGCGCCGCTGGTGCACGCGAACTTCTTCAAGCGCCACGAAGTGCTGTCCATACCCGAGGACGAGGTCCACCTCCACCTGACCTCCTCCGGCACCACCGGACAGAAGTCGCAGATGTTCTTCGACGAGTGGACCATCCGCTCCGCCCAGCGCATGGTCGCCCGCATCTTCGACCACAACGGCTGGATCACCCCCGACCAGCCCGTCAACTACCTGCTCTACAGCTACGAGCCCGCCCGCGACCTCAACCTGGGCACCTCGTTCACCGACAACTACCTCTGCGACTTCGCCCCGGCCCGGCAGGTCGAGTACGCCCTGCGCAACACCGGCAACGGGCACGAGTTCGACCCCTTCGGATGCGTCGCCGCACTGGGCCGCTTCGCCGAGGACGACGTCCCCGTCCGCATCCTCGGCTTCCCCGCCTTCCTCTGGTTCACGCTGGAGCGGATGCGTGCCATGGGCGTGGCGCCGCTGGAGCTCCCGGAAGGCTCCCTGATCATCCTCGGCGGCGGCTGGAAGGGCCACACGGACCGGCAGATCGGCAAGCACGAGCTGTACGCCCGCGTCACCGAGCAGCTGGGCGTCCCCTCGGAGCGGATCCGGGACACCTTCGGCTCGGTCGAGCACTGCGTCCCCTACATCGAGTGCGCGCACCACAACCTCCACGCGCCGGTCTGGTCCCGCGTTTTCATCCGCTCCACCCGCACCCTCGAACCCCTCCCGTACGGCGAGCGCGGCTACCTGCACCTGGTGTCCCCGTACATCACCTCCGTACCGGCGCAGAGCGTCGTCATGGGCGACCTCGCCTCGCTCCACCCGGGCGAGGAGTGCGGCTGCGAGCTGACCACCCCGTGGTTCACCATCCACGGCCGCGCCGGCGTCAGCCGCAACCGCAGCTGTGCCGTGGCCGCCGCCGAACTGATGAAGGGAATGTCATGACCGACACCATCAACCACCACTACTGGCAGGGCACCTTCATCGGGGACGACGAGGCGGCCCGCCGCCTGGCCACGCTGCCCGCCGCCGTCGAGGCCGCCCTCGCCGCACCGCTGGACACCGAGACCGTCCTGGCCGCCTGCGACGCCCTCTCCCGCGCGCTGCGCGACCCCGGCCACCGCGTACGGGAGCGGCTGGTCCCGCACCTGCCCGCGGGCGGCGACGCCGACGCGGAGGAGATCCTCGCCGAACTCGCCGGCTTCCTCGCCCGCAGCTCCCTCACCCGCAAGCTCCGCCGCGAGCTGGGCGGCACCGCCCCGCAGCGGCTGAACCGCCCCGACGCCAAGGAGACCGTCTACGAGGCCTGGGCCCCTGTCGGCCTGGTCGCCCACATAGCCCCCGGCAACGCCGCCACCGTCGCCCCGCTCAGCCTGATCGAGGGACTCCTCGCCGGGAACGTCAACGTCCTCAAGACCAGCAGCGCCGACACCTTCCTCGCCCAGCACCTCCTCGCCGAACTCGCCGCGCAGGACCCCACCGGCGCCATCGCCGAACGCATCGTCGTGCTGCGCTTCCCCTCCTCCCGCCAGGACTGGCTGCGCCTGATGTGCGCCCCCGCCGACGCCGTCGCCGTATGGGGCGGCGAGACCGCCGTCGAGGGCGTCGCCGCCCATGTCCCGGCCGGCTGCCGCCTGGTGGAATGGGGCCACAAGATCTCCTTCGCCTTCCTCACGCAGGACGCCTGGACCGACGAGGCGACCCTGACCGCCCTGGCCCGGGACATCTGCCTCTTCGAGCAGCAGGCCTGCTCCAGCCCCCAGGTCGTCTACCTCGACACCGAGACCGGGAACACCGGCGCACTGCACGCGTTCGCCGAACGCCTCGCCGCGGCCCTGGCCGCGCAGCCGGCGCCCGCCGAGACGCAGCTCGACCCGGCCGAGTACGCGGAACTGACCACCACCGAGCACCTCGCCCGCCTCGAAGAGCACCTCGGCCTCACCCGCGTGCTCGCTGCCCCCGACGGCACGTGGCGCGTCATGGCCGACACCCGCCCGGCGCTCACCGCCTCGCCGCTGCACCGCAGCGTGTGGGTCAAGCCGCTGCCGCGCAAGGACCTCATCGCGACGCTGCGCCCCATGCGCCGCTACCTCCAGACGGCGGGCATCGCGGGCAGCCGCACCGACACGGCAGAGCTCTCCGCCCTGGTCCTGGCCGCCGGGGCCACCCGGGTCACCCCCGTCGGAGCCATGACGGCGGGCTACGCCGGTGAACCGCACGACGGCGTCTACGCCCTCCAGCGCTACAGCCGCCGCGTCGCCGTCCAGGCCGACGAGCGCTTCGCCGCCACCGCCTGCCTCGACGACCTCGCCCGCCCGGCCGTCTTCCCGCAGGCCGCGGGGCCGCTGCTGGACAAGGCCGCCGTGCAGGAGCTCAACCGCGGCGTCGACCGCCGCGACGCCGAGCTGTACTTCCGCAGCGGGGGCAGCACTGGTACGCCCGCCCTCTCGCTGTTCACGTACGAGGACTACGACACGCAGATGCACGCCGCGGCCCGCGGGCTCCTCGCCGCCGGCTACGACCCGGCCCGCGACCGCACGGCCAACCTCTTCTACTGCGGCGGCATGTACGGCGGGTTCATCAGCTTCTTCTCCATACTGGAGCGCCTGGGCGGCATCCAGATGCCGATGGCCGCGGGCTCCGACCACCGGGCCACCGCGGAGATGATCGTGGCGTACGAGGTCGACACCCTCTTCGGCATGCCCTCCTACCTCTGGCAGCTCCTGCACGAGGAAGCGGGCCTCCTGCTCTCGTACGGCGGCCTGCGCAAGATCTACTACGGTGGCGAGCACTTCACGGCGGAGCAGCGCCGGACCCTCACGGAGACCTACGGCATCGAGGTCGTCCACTCCATCACCTACGGCAGCACCGACCTCGGCCCCCTCGGCTACCAGTGCGCGCACAGCAGCGGCGGCGTGCACCACCTCCACGCCGACCTGCACACCCTGGAGATCGTCGACGCCGACGAGGACCGCCCCGTGGCACCGGGGGAGACGGGCCGGCTCGTCTTCACCACGCGCGCCCGCCGCGGCCAGCACCTCGACCGGTACGTCATCGGCGACCTCGGACGCGCGCTCCCCGGACGCTGCCCCTGCGGCAGTCACGCCCCGCGCTTCGAGCTGCTGGGCCGGCTGGGCGAGGTGATGCGGGTGGCGACGTACTTCCTCAACTACCGCCGCTTCGTGGCCATCGCGGAGGAGCACCTGGGCTACGGCGGCGAGATCCAGGCCGTCCTGACCGGCGGGGCCGCCCGCGAGGTCCTCACCCTGCGGATGGAGAGCGCCCACGCCCCGGACCCGGACAGGGCCCGCGACGCCTTCCTGGCCGCCTACCCCGAGGTGCGGTCGGCCGTGGCGGAGAAGCTGCTCGACTTCACGGTCGAGAGGGTGGACGGAGCCGGTCTGGCCCGTACGGAAACGAGCGGAAAGCTGCTGGCCGTGCTGGACCGGAGGCGGTAGCACCCGGAGGGCGACGCGTGGCGGGGCGCGGCGGGCGCGTCCGGCCGCGCCCGCCGCTCATGCCGTCGTGGGTGCGTGCAGCGGCTACCGACCCGGTGCCGCTTGTGCACCGGCCGTCTCGACGCGGGCGGCTCGGGCACGGACCACGAACCGCCGGGAGGAGACGGTGACGGCGACGGAGACCGCGGCCGCGGCGGTGATGGCCGTGCCGGGGGTGAGGTACTGGGCAAGGCCGCCGGCGATCGCGGCTCCGATGCCCTGCCACGTCATTCGGCCGGCGGACTCGACCCCCTGGACCTGCCCGCGGACCGGATCGGGCGTCAGTGCGAGAAGCTGCTCCTGGAGCGGCAGGGTGGAGGCGAACCCGGCACTGGCGATGAACACCGCGGCCGTCGTCGCCCATATCGGCGGGTGGACGGCGAACAGCAGGTAGGGAACGGCGAGCAGCAGTCGCAGGGCGAAGGCGCAGCGGCGTCGCCCGTCGGCGGTGAGCAGTCGCCCGACCGCCAGGTCACCGAGGAGCATGCCCGCCGAGCCGGCGGCCAGGAGGGCGCCGGCGTGTTCCGGGGCGTAGGAGATGAACAGGGCCTCGCAGCCGACGACCAGGCCGTTGGGGACCCACAGGTTCAGCAACAGCGCGCGCTGGCCGGAGTGGGAGAAGAGCGCGGTGTTCGTAGCCCAGGTCTGACGCAGTCCGGGGCGACGCGTCAGACGGATCGATCGCTCCCGGACGGTCGTTGCCACGACGAGCAACCCGACTCCGGTCAGGACCGCCGAGGCGGTGAAGACCTCCTGCGAGCTCAGGTACCGCAGCAGTGCGGCGCCAATGGCGTAGCCGAGGATGGCCATTCCGCCCGAAGTGATGTTCATCAGCGACCGTGCCAGCGCATACACAGAGGTCGGCACCACCTCGGCGAGCAGCCCCATCCGCGTTCCGGTGCCCAGGGACTGGAAGAATCCCACGACGAGGAGCAGACCGAACCGGGCAGCCAGCGGCAGCCCCGGAACCGCCTGTGCGGCAGCACCCGCCAACGAGACGCACTGGAGCGCGACGAGGGTCCGGCGAGGACGGCTCCCGTCCGCGACCGACATCAGCGTCAACGCGCCGAGCACCGTCGCGAACGTGGCGCCGTACATGCTCACGGCTGTCAGGAACGGGGACCGGGTCTGCTGGTTGACCAGCGTGCCGAGCGCGAAGCCCGACAAGGTGCTCGCAGCGACGGTGAGCGTGAAGCCGGCGTACAGCCCGGCGAACTCACGGTTGCGGAGCAGGCCACGGTAACCAGAGGTGGGAGGCGTGAGGGACGTGGACGTGGTGGACGTTGACGTGTCAGAAGGCATGAAAAAAGCCTCCGAACGCACCCGTTGGGGGGCGCCGAAGGCCGACACCGTCATTCTAGCAGCCCGCCCGCTTGACGTCGGCCGGTCCGGGAGCCGCTGAGCGGGTGCGGCGGGTGGGGCCAGGGGTGCTGGGCGGATCTTAGACGGAAGGGGGCGTGTTTTTCGTCAAATCTCCCATTCTCCTCGCGCTGCCCCACACGCTCAGTAACGTCAGCCTCACAAGTGGTCCGGTGGAGCAGGCGAGCGAGCAGGCAAGCGAGCGAGCGGGCGCCGGGCATGGACGAGAGATGAGGGAGCGCGCGCCGATGGCAAATGTGGAAGTTTCCTTGAAGGAGACGATGACCTCCATCGAGGGCACCCTGGGGGTCGCGCTGGTCGACTACACCAGCGGAATGGCACTCGGAACTCTGGGCGGCGGCAAGGATCTCGACCTGGCGGTCGCCGCGGCGGGCAACACCGACGTGATCCGGGCCAAGGTCCGCACCATGGAATTGCTGGGTCTGAAAGACGAGATCGAGGACCTCCTGATCACGCTCGGGAATCAGTACCACCTGATCCGGCTCCTCAAGGGCCGGGGGAGCAACGGGCTGTTCCTGTACGTCGTACTGTCCAAGTCCAACTCCAATCTGGCGATGGCCCGACACCAGCTCAAGCGCATCGAATCCGCCCTGGAGGTTTAGCCGGTGCGCTCTCGGGCCCACGCATGCCCACGAATTGAAGAAGTCTTCAATCCGGCACATCCGAATTTGGTCAAGCAAGGGCGCGCGTGGGCCCATTGGGCGGAATGATGGGTGCCGGAGGACAGGAACTCACGGATCCGGGCCGAGAGCGCGGGTCCAAGCAACGGCGGGAGCGTTTGTGGGCATGCAGGTACCCCTGTACCAGGCGAAAGCCGAGTTCTTCCGCATGCTCGGACACCCTGTCCGGATCCGCGTTCTGGAGCTCCTGCAGAACGGTCCGAGGCCCGTACGCGAACTCCTCGCCGAGATCGACATCGAGCCGTCGAACCTGTCCCAGCAGCTGGCGGTCCTGCGCCGCTCCGGCATCGTCATCTCCACGCGCGACGGCGCGACCGTCAACTACGCCCTCGCCGGCGGCGACGTCGCCGAGCTCCTGCGTGCGGCCCGCCGCATCCTGACCGAACTCCTGGCAGGTCAGAGCGAACTCCTCGCCGAACTGCGGCAGGTGGAACCCCAGAGCGGCCGTACGGGCCCGAGGGCCGGCCTCTGAGCCGACAGATCCTCACCGTAAGCCGCCCCCGCCGACCCTCGGCCGGCGGGGGCGGCTACGGCCGGGCCTCGGGGGTGCTCCCGGGCGCCGGTTCCCGTACGGCGCCGGCGAGGACCGCGGTCACGACCTTGCGGACGGCTTCGGGGTCCGGCGGGGTGCCGTTCCGGTCTGCGAAGAGCAGGTGTCCCGTACCGACCAGGGTGGGGGCGAGGACCTCCACGTCGGCCCCGGCCGCGATGCGGCCCAGGTCGCGCTCGGCGGCGAGGTAGGAGGCGATCGCGGCGGTGGCCTCCGTCAGTACCGGGACGCCGGTGGGCGTGGTCTCGCGCAGCCGGGCGCGGACGTCGTCCCGGGAGGTGACGAGGCCGACGATCGCCACGGCGACCGATTCGAACAGGCTGGTCAGCGCGTCCGTGAGGCGGCCGGCCACGGTGCCGGTACCGGCGCCCTCGCGCAGGGCGGCGGCCTGGCCCTCGACGCGGGCGATGCGGTCGTGCACGAGTGCGACGAGGAATGCGTCGAAGTCGGTGAAGTGCCGGTGCAGGACGCCCTTGGCGCAGCCCGCCTCGGTCGTGACGGCCCGGCTGGTCAGCGCGTTCGGTCCGTCCCGGAGCAGGACGCGCTCGGCGGCGCCGAACAGCTGCTCGCGTACGTCGTGCAAGGCCACCCCTGTCGGCACTGCGGATCCCGCCTTCCCTCGTCGAACCCACCCGTTGACGAGTGGGCATGTGCCCACTCATAGTGGGCGCATGCCCACTTTACCTCCGGAGCCCTCGCTCCCGCCCGCGAGCCGGCCCCATCAACACCGCCGTGCTGCCGAGTCGTTCGGCTCCGAAGCCGAACGCTACGACCGGGCCCGGCCCCGCTACCCCGACGCCCTGGTGCGCCGGATCGTCGCCGGCAGCCCCGGCCCCGACCTCCTCGACGCCGGCTGCGGTACCGGAATCGCGGCCCGGCAGTTCCAGGCGGTCGGCTGCAGGGTGCTCGGTGTCGAGCCCGACGCGCGGATGGCCGCCCGGGCGCGGCATCTCGGGGTCGAGGTCGATGTCGCGACGTTCGAAGCCTGGGACCCGGCCGGCCGGGAATTCGACGCGCTGGTCTCCGCCCAGGCCTGGCACTGGATGGACCCGGTCGCCGCAGCGGCGAAGGCCGCCCGGGTGCTCCGGGCCGGTGGCAGCCTGGCGGCGTTCTGGAACGTGTTTCGGCTGCCGCCCGCACTGGCGGAGGCCTTTGCGGCGGCGTACCTGAGGGTGGCGCCGGACGCGCCGTTCGACGTCCGGGCGATGACGGGGGCCCTGGACGGGTACCGGGTGCTGTTCGCGAAGGCCGCGGGCGGGATCCGCGAGGCGGGCGGGTTCAGTACGCCGCAGGAGTGGAGGTTCGACTGGGAATGGACGTACACGCGCGACGCGTGGCTGGGCCAGATGCCCACCCTGGGCGCCCTCACCCGCCTTCCGCCGGCTGCGGTGGACGAGGTGCTGGCCCGCGTGGGGGCGGCGATCGACGTGATGGGCGGCGGGTTCACGATGTCGTACGCCACGGTGGCGGTCACCGCGACACGCACCGGCACGGCGATGCCAGAGGGCACCGTTCCGCTCATTTGACGGACCATCCGCTGCTCGGCCCGGCTGCCCGGGATCAGCTTGTGGTCGTCGCCTGGGCCGACGACCACAAGCGCCCCTGGGCGGCCGGCGTACCGCTGGACGCCGACCACCACGCGGTGCTGGACGAACGCGGGCTGCGCCGCCTGGTGCATGCGGAGGCCGAGACAGTGTTCGCCATCGTCGACCGCTGCGAGCCGACGGCGACGATCGGATCGGCCGCGCCGTACCGGCTCACCGGCAACGGGGCGCTCCAGCCCGGGGGATGAGGCGCACGTGCACCGGCTAGCCGTGCTGTCCGGGCCGGCCGGTGACCGGGATGTTGATGCCCAGATTCCGGATCAGCACCCATTCGACCTCGTCCCCCACGGGGAACTCGGCCTCGACGTCGGTGTCGGTCACGACCTGGGGGACGGTGCCCGTCGGGTCCTGCTCCCGCAGGTTGAGGTGGAGCACCTCGGGCGTGGCCACGATCGGCGGACTGGCGAGCTCCAGCGCCAGCCGGAAGCCCGGAGTGGGGCAGGCGGCCACGCCCTTCACCCTGACCGTGCGCCGGCCGTGGCTCGTCCGGTGTTCCGTCGCCGTGAAGTGTTCGGTCTTGTACTCGCAAGCGGTTCCGTTGGCCGGTTCAGCCATGTTCGCTCCTCTGGGACGGGGCGCTGCCCCGGGGGCCGGTGGTCGGCGCCGGCCGTGTCGGCAACACCCGCACGGCATCACCCTCGGCGCTCGCGGCCGGACCCGCAACTCCGGCCGGGCGTAGGCGCATGCATCGCGCCACCCTGCTGCTCGCGGGCGGCGCCACCGCCGCGCTCGGGACCGGGTCGGGCGCCGGCTGTCGTTCCTGTACGGGCACCTCGCGCTGCTCGCCGCGTACGCCCTGCTCCTCACCTCGGTCGGCGGATGCTGTCCTGGACGGGGTTCGCGACCGGGGACTCGTACGCCACCACCGCCTTCTCCACCCGGACGGCCATCCCCGACCTGCGTACGGGTGACCTCGTCACCTCGATGGAGCAGGTACCCCTCACCATCGACGGCGTCCGCCACCACTCCCCTGACGTCAACTACGGGGGAGTGACGTTCGAGACCCCGCTCGCCGAGACGCGCAGCATGGACGACCGGGCGGCCTGGCCGGACGAGGGCACGCTCGCCTACGCGCTGCCGGGTGCGCAGGGCCGTGCGAGTGACATCCGGACCGTCCCGGCGGACGGCAGGGCCGCACCCCCGTATCGCCGTCCCGGGCGGCTCGTCACCGGCCGCGCTGCGGTGAGCGCCGCCCGGCCTCCCGGGCCGGAACGGCCTAAGGGTTGTCCCGTAAATGATCTTCGAGTGGCCTCGGGCATGGCGGGCTGCCGTGCGGCCTGCTCGCTTATCCGGCGAGGGTGAGGTTGTGCAT